>CAIVFQ010000113.1 GCA_903905285.1 uncultured Alphaproteobacteria bacterium | reverse complement strand
GATATCAAAACTTTTAAAATCCTTGCGGATCGTTATCGCAATAAACGAAAACGATATAACGTAAAATTCAAAATCATCGCTGGAATCGTCAATCTCAAAAATGGATTCGCTATAGCCTAAACAAAAAATAGGGGAATGGGATCTGTCAGCTTCTTTGAGCCAACTGCCTCGACTTACGCAGCAGGTTTAATAAACATGTCAATTTAGATACCATTTAATTTCTCCAATTAAGAATAAAGTTAATGTATAAAATTAACACTACAAATAATAAGAATTCGTTAACGGTATTAATGCAAAAGAATTAGTCTGTCTATTCTCTTTTTAGTTTCAACCACTGTATGCTGGATTTTGCAAAAGTCCTGAGATGATGGATCAGTTACGAGAGGGGGATACGGTCATTGGTTGTGTCGTCTTGATAAGCTTTCTCGCTCAACACGAAAATTTCTATGGAAATAAAAAGGGCTAAGTAGGGTCACCAATGCGCTGGGAAAGGGCGGCTTCAAGAAAAACATCAATGTCGCCATCCAATACCCCGTGGGCATTGCCACGTTCGACGCTGGTGCGGTTATCTTTAACCATTTGGTAGGGTTGCAAGACGTACGATCGAATCTGATGGCCCCAACCAATTTCCGTTTTATAGGCAGTTTGGGCGTTCAGCTTTTCTTCCTGTTTCCGAAGCTCTAATTCATAAAGACGGGCTTTCAGCATATCCATAGCTTGCGCCCGATTGCGATGTTGCGATCGGTCGTTTTGACATTGAACCACAATATTGGTGGGTAAGTGGGTAATACGAATGGCGCTTTCCGTTTTATTAACGTGCTGTCCCCCGGCACCAGAGGCACGATAAGTATCGATGCGCAAATCTTTTTCTTCAATTTCTATGTTTATGGATTCATCAATAACCGGGTAAATCCAGACCGAAGCAAAGCTGGTATGACGCCGCGCGTTCGCGTCAAAAGGGGAAATGCGCACCAGCCGGTGCACGCCGCTTTCGGTTTTTAACCAGCCATAGGCTTGGTGCCCCATTACTTTGAAAGTAATTGATTTGACGCCGGCTTCTTCGCCAGAATTTTCATCGAGGATTTCTATTTTGTATTTACGATTTTCCGCCCAACGGCTGTACATGCGCGCCAGAATCTGCGCCCAGTCTTGCGCCTCGGTTCCGCCAGCACCCGCATTGATTTCGATAAAGCAATCATTCTTGTCAGCTTCGCCCGACAATAGAGTTTCCAGCTGCAAACGCTGTGCTTGTTGGACAAGGCCATTTAAGGTGTCTTCAGCCTCTTTGATCAAATCCAATTCGTTTTCTTGTTCGGCCAGCTCTATCATCTCTAAAGTGTTGTGAAGGGACGTTTCTAAATTTTGAATGCGCTGAATCGAATGGTGTAGGCTTTCACGCTGCTTTAGTATTTTCTGTGCATTCTCTTGGTTTTCCCATAAATCAGGCGCTTCCGCTTGTTTGTTCAGATCGTCAAAAGTTGCAATGGCTTGATCCCAGTCAAAGATGCCTCCGTAACAGGCTTAGGGACTGATTGATGATTTTAGCTTGGGCTTCAATTTCGGCGCGCATACAAGAACATTTTTTAAACGGAGACTGGTATAAGGAATATCTGATTCCTTAACAAGATTCAATTGTCAAAACTTTGAAAAGGTGCCCCATTTCTCTGGGGGAGATTAATCGGGCTGCAGCTGTTTTTAAAGTCATTGTCTCAAGGTTGGTCGCCTTTTGACAAAGGGTCATCAGTCTTTGTTCCAAACCTAGTTGTAAAAGAAAGTCCTGTTGGGTAGTCAGGTGCGTTTTTAAGGTGGGATCAACCAGACGCTTTAACGCACCGAAATCAACGGCATGGGATAAATCTTGGCACCCTATATTATCAAAGGGCGAGGCGTAGTGATGCTTGTGGAGGACTTGCAGCGTATCACCTTGTATCGCATCGACTGGTGTATTATCCCCATAATCAATAATCACCGCGGCACCTTTCGAAGTTTTTAGGCGTTGGTTGATGGCGTGCATGAAAATATCATAGTCAGGGCATTCTTGACGAATGGGAACGTCCTTGGGACCAAGGAAATCAATACTCTCGCCAGTCCAACCCACCTGGCGCGGTTCCCATTTTTCATCGATATATAGGTATTGCTCAATCGGTAACGCATCAAAGAATTCATTGGCAACAACCAAGGTAACGTCTGATGGTGGAATGTCTTTTAAGTTCCCAACCCATTTAACAGGATGGTTGGATAATTTTTGGCGCTGCTGCTCTTTTAAGGCGGGGCTAATTTCGACTAAATAAACGTTTAGAAAATTATAAACAGTGGAAAATTTTTTAAACACCCGCAGCATGTCACTCATTAAGGTTCCACG
>CAIVFQ010000112.1 GCA_903905285.1 uncultured Alphaproteobacteria bacterium | reverse complement strand
GTTGATGCCCTCTAACAATTCCATTCTTATAATGCTCTTCGCTCTCACAAAATTTACATTTCGCCATAACTAGGCCCCTTCCTTCTAAAAAACCTCAGGGCATTATATCAAAAACTATCTATGGTTAAAAGTCTCAAAAATTACACATAAATATTAAGTCAGGTTAACGGACATAAGAAACAGAGTTTTCATTCAAAATTAGGGTTATATCCAAAAAAAGAGACGCATTCAAACTTTGTGCTTTGTAAGCGCGCATAACCCTTATAAATTTAATCTACGAAGATTTTTCAGAATAGTTCCCCTCCGTGCAACGGCTTTGTTTTATTTTAATCACTCTAATGCTGGGAACTCTGTTGTCGGGGTGTCGTTGGTTTGATGAAAATTTTGGTAACAATATCCAGGCTCTAGACGTCCATACGCAGGGTCTTGTTTATGAAACCTTGTGGTCAGAGCTCCTCGATGGTGAGATTAAATCCGTTCTGCAGCAAGAATCAATTTTGATGAAACTGGAACACCGTCCCCCCATTTCTTTGGCAGGGTTGGCCAAGCGTTGTAAAAAAGATGAGGAGTCCTTTAAAAAGGGATTAGCCGCGATTGGTTATTTTAAGGGTAAAATTGAATTCGACGTTAACGAAGACAAGGCCCCACTTCGGGTTAATGTAAAAATCACCCCCGGTCCCCGATACAAAATTGGCGAGATTAAGATCGACTGTTCTGACAACCCCCAGGTTCTGTCCATGCTTATGCCCCTTATCTTGGCTGATATAACCCATGTTAAACCCGGTGATTTTGTTAACTTGGAAAAGGTTTTAAAAGGGTCGCAACGACTAAAAAAATATTTACAAACGATGGGGTATCCTTTCGCCGAGGTTAGCGAACCTCAAGGTAAAATTGATGACAAAAAACAAACATTAGATGTTATTTATACAATCACTCCCTATACCTTGGCCCGTATCGACAGCACCCATGTTGAAGGTCTGAATAACATCGAAGAAAGCTATATCCGTAATCGATTGCTTTGGAAAGAAGGGGAAGTTTTTAATCAAGAAAAAATTGATAAAAGCCGCCGCAAACTTTTAGAAACAGGCTTGTTGTCTAGTGTCGTTATCACCACTGAAAAAAAAGGTGATGCGAAGGATGGTTATCAACCGGTTAATGTGCTTGTCAAAACGTCTGAAGGGGCCGCCCGTGCGGTGGGGGTAGGCGCACAGTATTCAACGTCAGAGGGCATTGGTGGTCATTTGTTTTGGTATAGTGACAACGTGGCTAGACATGGGCAACATCTGGGGGCTTCCTTCCGATCTTCTAAACGGGAAATGAGAGCCAAGCTATCCTATGATGTTCCCGACTTTGGGCAACCGTTACAAATTTTAAGAAATGAAGCGTTGTTGCTGCGTGAAAGAACGCGCGCTTATAGTGGGCGCACATATAGTACAGGATTCAGTCTTGAACATCCTTTGAATGACTATTTTAAGGCCGCGCTTGGTTTGGTGGGGGAAGTCGGTCGCATCAGACGTCAAGAAGTCACTTACAGAACGCGGTTACTGGGAACTCCTGGCAAACTGAAAGCTGACTTTACCGACGATTTGTTAGACCCAACTCATGGAATAAGGGCAGAACTGAAAGTAACCCCTTATTATGGCCGTATAGGACGCAGTAACAGCATGGTTATTGGGTCATCAACTTTATCGGCTTATGTTCCCTTTGCCACCAATGAAATTGGTGAAAGCCGGTGCGTTTTAGCAGGCTTTATTAAGGGCGGCAGCATTTTTAATCAACCCTTAGAGGCCGTCCCCCCCAACAAGCGTTTTTATGCGGGTGGTAGTGGATCAATTCGGGGATATGGGTATCAATTGTTAGGACCTCTTGACGGCCAAAGCATTCCAACTGGCGGCAGATCGTTAGCCGAAGCGGGGGCAGAAATTCGCATAAAAACAACGGAAACAATTGGTTTTGTAAGCTTTATCGAAGGTGGGTCTGTTAAGGCAGAACGCGTGCCTGGTTTTTCAAAAAATTTACTGTGGGGGGCAGGGTTTGGTTTTCGGTATTATAGCCCTTTAGGGCCGATTCGTGCCGACATAGCCTTTCCTTTAGAAAGGCGTAAAGATTCGAATGGCAAAAGAATTGATTCGGCTTTCCAGCTTTATCTAAGTGTGGGACAGGCATTCTAAAGGATGGTTTTTCCAATTGCGTCCTATCAAGGTATTATTCTGGCTGGCCCCACGGGGTGCGGTAAGTCATCTTTGGCGCTTGAGCTGGCTGCGTCTTTGGCGCCCCAGTCAGCAGAGATTATTAATGCTGACAGCATGCAAATATACAAAGATTTGTCGATCATAACGGCGCGTCCCACTGTTGAAGACTGCGGCCCCTTTCCCCATCATCTGTATGGTATTGTTGAGGCTGATCATAAGGGGTCGGCTGGTTGGTGGCTAGAGCAGGCAGAAAAGCAGATCGAGTCTTGCCAACAGCGCCACGTTATGCCGATCATTGTTGGTGGAACGGGGTTGTATTTGAGCACGTTGATGAACGGTTTGTCGTCCATTCCTGCGATGGTGCCAGCCATTAGGCAACAGGTCAGGGATTTATCAGAACAATTAGGGAATGATTTTTATGCCTATGTCGCGGGGTACGATCCGCTGATAAAGGAACGGTTGAACCCGAACGATCAACACCGGCTGCAACGGGCTTTAGAGGTTTACTTACAAACGGGCAAATCAATTTCTTGGTGGCACAATCAAACGCAAACGCCGCGCTATTCTTTTTTGTATTGTGTTTTATCGCCTGACCGTGGGCACCTTTATCAGAAAATTAATGCCCGCTTTGATGCCATGATTCAAGGTGGTGCTTTGGAAGAAGTAAAACATTTACAAACTTTAAACTTGCCTTGTGATAACCCTATTTTAAAGGCGATTGGTGTTCAGGAATTAATGGCCTTTTTTAAAGGCGAGCATGATCTGGCCGCCGCTGTTAGTCTGGCGAAAAGAAACAGCCGACGCTATGCCAAGCGACAGCTTACGTGGTTTCGTAATCAGGTAAGCAAAAAAGTCGTGCTGGAGTCTTCAAATCCTTCTACACTGTGCTCTACGGTTCTAAAAGAAATAAAAAATCATGGATTGGGATAAATTAAGAATTTTTCATGCAGTCGCTGAAATTCGCAATTTAACACACGCAGGGTCGGCCCTAAATTTAAGCCAATCAGCGGTCAGCCGGCAAATTAGCGTCCTGGAAAAAGACTTAAACTTGCCCTTGTTTACAAGGCATGCGCGTGGTTTGGCCTTAACGTCTGAAGGGGAAATCTTGTTCAAGACAACCTGTTCTATTTTTTCCCAAATTTCAGCAACGACCTCTCAGTTGGCAGAAAGCTATGACAAACTGGGGGGAACCCTTAAGGTTTCGGCGACAGTGGCTCTGGGGTCGGTTTGGTTGGCGCCTCGGCTGCCGGATTTTTGCAAACAATATCCTGATTTAAAATTGCAGATGATTTTGACCGATGAAGACGTCGACTTTGCGATGCGCGAGGCTGACGTGGCCATTCAATTTGGTCAGCATGACATTGACCCAAATTTAATTTATGACAAGTTGTTTGACTATCGTTTGAAGATTTATGCTAGCGAATCTTATGTGCAAGAACATGGAGTCCCAATGGTTCCCGCAGACCTTGATGCACATCGTTTAATTGTTTTTGGTAATCATGCGACGGCCCCGGTTGATAATGTGAACTGGATTTTAAAATTGGGGTCTGAACCAGGAACGGTTCGCCAGCCTTCTTTGGTCATTAATAACGCCTATGGAATTTTGCAAAGCGTTAAAAATGGTCTTGGCATTGCCAGTCTGGCTGATTTTATTGCTAGGGACCATGATGATTTAGTGGAAATTTTCCCTGATTTGAAAGTCCCAGTTGTTCAGGTGTTTTTTGTTTACCCGAAACAACTGGCTAATTCCAAAAGAATTGAGGCTTTTCAAAGCTTTATTAAACAACAGACATAAAAAATGTCTAGCTTAGAAAGCGTATAGTAAATTCTTGCCAGATTAATCGTCCTGTTCGACTCTACTTGAAGAACTGGCAGCAGCAAGGGGGAACGTGCTGTTTGCCTGTGGTCATTGCCTCTGACCAGCCCCTCATTTTCCGGCAGTGGAATTTTGATAAGCCATTGGCAAAAAGGGTATTTATGACATATGGACGCCCCCAGAGACGGAGCCTGAAGTGACCCCCGACGTGCTTTTGGTCCGTCTGGCTCGCGCTTGGGGCGTGGTGGAGGATATTATGACCGGACCATCAAGGCTTTGCGAAGCAGAGTGCAAAAACCACAGATTATTGGAGTAGCTGCGCACCAGCAATTTATAGAATCCCTGGAAACGGACCCCCACGACGAGCCCCTTGACGGCATGGTGACCGACAAGGGGTTGTTATGGTGAGGGGGTAGGGCGCCCAAGATTGCCTGAATGGGGGGTCTCTATGAATTTTGTTTGTTGGTGGTTAAATTTTCTTTAACAAGCCAGGCCTGCTTAAGTAGGCCCTCCGTAAACGTTGCGGCTTTGGAATTTCCTTTAACATCGCCTCAACTGACTGCTTCGTTGCTTCGTCGTTTTTTCCACACTTGTCTTGATGACGTGACAAAAAAGAGCGGACTGCTTCTGGTTTCGTAGTTTTTAAAATCTGACAAGCTGCTGCTGCTTTTGAAAGAACTTTATCTGAAGAAAAAAATGGTGATCTGAATAAGTCTTCCCATTTGGTCAAAACATCCTTTTCTTTGCTTAAAGCTTGTTCGTACAAGTTCAGCAATCTGTCCTGTTGGGCAGGGACAAAACGAAGCCTTTGAAGCTTTTCAGCATCCTGTTTATTATAATTAAATGGACCAGAAAAACTTTCCAGAGCAGCAAATACGCCCATGATTTCGGCTTCAGATATGCTGGGCTCAATGCTGTCAAACAGAGCTTGGGAAATTGCCTCGGGAATGGTCGTTGGGTGTGAAAGCGCATCTACGAGTATCTGGGTTTTATCTTTTAGAGGAACTTTCTTATCGGTGGCAAGGCGTGTCATAATTCTGTGGAGCTGTGCTGGAGTTAGAAGAACATTTTCTCCCCATCCATATTGTGTATATCCATACATCATACGTACATGCTCTTCTCTTTTATCTACAAGCACGTCTTGATTAGAATCCAGTGACGCCACATATTTATTTATCTTAGCTTCATCGTCTTCACCATACAAAAGGATGGACATAATCTGTTGGAAAACACCACTTTTAGAAGAGATGGCTTCCAAGGGATTTTGATACTTAATTTTCTCAAAAGTTGTTTCGCAAGAAGATTGTGAAAGTGCTATTTGCGTCTTTTCGGTAAACTCTTTTATAAATTTAGAAACCCTGTTGGAGTTTTCTTCCTTCAAGGTAGCGTGATCTTTTTCATTGGGGACAGCGTCAAAACCGAAAGAGAGAATATCCTCCATAGAAAGAGAAGTAAAATCAAAATCAGGTGTAGCGTTGTATATAACCGCGGCGGCACACTCTTGCAGGACTGCGAAGTGGCCTTTCTTTGAACTTAAGGGGCCCTGTTTTTTTTCTTCCAAGGATTTTGCTAATCCATAAACAGCATTATCTCTGTCAACTTGGTAAAACCCAGAAACAACGCGGCCATAAACCCCTTTCAGACGATCAATAACGTGGGCAGGCGTCGGCTCATCAGAAATGCCCCAGCAGCCTGCAAAAATTTGCTGCATCGCATTGTCAAGTAGGGTTGGAATATAAAGATAGGCTTCTCCATCAAACTCTCGTTTGATACCGTTCTCTGTATTATGTTCATCCGCATTTTCATTGGCTCCGGATCTAAAAGACATTCGATTGCTATTTTGCAGTTGTATATCAGTGGCATAGATACGCAAAATTTCGGTTTTAGTTTCGTCTAACCATGTGACCAGATCAAGGGCGGAAAATTGCCTTTTGGAGGCAACGCTTTGGTAAAGAGTTCTCCAAGTTTCAACATCAGGTTCATAAAACAGTCGGTGCAAAGTTCCCCCATCAGCATTCCGCATATATCCTGCTATGGCATCCGTTAAGCGGCTGTTATCGCTATTTTGGCCCTGCAAAGGGGAGTCCGATTGATCAGCTTGAAAGTAGTGGCGCATCCAAGTTCTAATCTCACTTGGTCCTGTCGCGTTCATGAGATCACGGTCAGTTGAAGATGATGATGAGTAGGAGGAAGACGAAGAGGAGGATGCTCATACTGACTGGCCGTGAAGACCGACGACGCTCACGAAACCCAGTAATAATGCTAATTTAGAAAACCGTTTCATCTTAACAAGTCTTTTGATTTGAAATTGATACCGTCAATGTAAACACTATTTATAAATATTCAAGGGCAATTCTGGAGGCGGATATTTTGTGTAAGATTTAAGGAAAATGTTTTCGTGTCTGTGGTCGTCTTTTATGATAACAAGAATATTTATTATTCTTGTTGAGCTTCAATAAAAACATCAACTTGTTGACCAATTAGCAAGCCTGGAAAATCGCCATCAACTTTGTAAATAACGTCGATAGTGCGGGTGTCGATTAGCTCTCTGCTCTCACCGCTCAACTGTTGTTTTGGTTGTGCATAAGGTTCAAGCCTTATAAATATCAGGTGGAAAGTTGCATTTTGGTAGCTCCTTAACGAGGCAGTAGCTTTGGCTTTAGCATCAAAACGCCAGGCATCATTTTCGTCAATTTGGGCACGTACATGTAAGGGGTAAGGGTTTCCAACTATTACCGGAGCTGCAGTTTGTATAGTCTGATTAATATACTCGCCTGGGCGCACGCGAACCTTTAAAACCAACCCATCAATCGGAGTCTTTACGGTCAATTTTTCAAGGGCAATGCGTGACAGCGAAACTTGGTGTTGCGCACTTTCAAGTTTAGAGTTTTCTAAAGCTAATTGAGCTTGGGTTTTTTGAAGGGCAAATTCTTTTTTCTTGACCTCTTCCTGGCTCATGACTCCTGTTCTTAGTTTTTTAACGCGTTCATATTGATCTTCAGCTTCTGCCAAGGAAGCTTTGGTAACGTTAACGCTGTGTTGGGCGCTTTCTAAGTCTTTTTCATGCAAAGCCAATTGGGCCGCTTCAGTGCGTTGGTCTAAAGAAAAAAGAGGGTCACCTTTTTTAACTTTATCGCCTTCTATTACGAAAACCTGGGCGACTACACCTGAAACAAACGATCCTATGTTAATGTTTTGAGTGTTGGCCTCTATCAACCCTTTTGCTGCAATATTGTGCGTAAACGGTGACGAAGTGGGAATCGTTAATTGATTGGACGGCAAGGCAGTAGGGGCGCTCATGGTAAAGGTGTAAATAAGGGAACCTATTAACCCAATAGCTCCAAAGGCGGCAATCATGTTAGTTTTTAGAAAAGCAATCAGTTGATTTATGTTCATTTTTATCACCATGTATTCGTGGTTATATCGGTTATTGTGCCATCATCCATATGGGCGATACGGTCAGCATACTGGTAAATACGGGCATCGTGAGTGACCACCACGAATGTTGTTTTCAAGTCTTTATTAATCGCCCTCATCAGTTCCAAAATTTTAGTGCCTGTGGCGTGGTCAAGGGCGCTGGTGGGTTCATCACAAATTAGAATTGATGGTTTGTGAACCAAGGCGCGCGCGATGGCAATCCTTTGCTGTTGTCCGCCTGATAATTGATTTGGCGAACTGTGCAGTCGATTCCCTAAAGAAACTTTTTCCAACATATCGCCAGCTTGTTTAATTGCTTCCTGACGTTCAACTTGGTTAATAATTAATGGAATAGCCACATTTTCAACCACGCTTAACGTGGGAATCAGATTAAATGATTGAAAGATAAAGCCAATATGTTTGGCCCTAAAATCGAGCAATTGGGAGGCGGTCATTTGAGTATAATTTTGGCCTTGCACCCAACAATCACCATCATCTTGATGCAAAATGCCTGCGATAATGGAAATTAATGTGGTTTTACCACAGCCTGATGGGCCAACTAACATTACGAATTCGCCTTTGGAAACGGTTAAATCGATACCCCTTAAGGCAACAGTTTCGACCTCTTTCGTTTTAAATGATTTTGTAATGTGCGAACAATTTATAGCCAAAGCTGTCATTTTAACCTCGGAACACAATAGAAGGATCAACATTGATAACTCGCCGAATCCCAATCGCCGCAGCAACGACAATAATCACCAACACTCCTGCACCAGAGTAGAATAACAAAATTGGGGGCATGTAAAACGCCAACACAGAATCGCGGAACTTTAATCCAAACAATGTTGCCAGGCCAACCCCAATACCGTATCCCACCAATCCAACTACTAAGGCTTGTAACATAACCATTTTTGCTAATAATCCGCTGCGCAGACCCATCGCCTTTAAGGCAGCGTAATGCTTAATATTTTCTTGAACAAAGCTGAAGAAAGTCTGCCCAGCAATGGCTGCTCCCACGATAAACCCCAGCAACACTGAAATGCCAAAATTAATAGGAATGCCTGTGTTTTTCATCCAATAGTTTAAGCTTACATCACCAAACTCAGATGCTGTATAGGCTTTAAGAGCAGTCTTTGTCTCAATCTTTTGGCAAATGTTCTGAAGATTTTGACCGTCTTTGACCTTAACCAAGACATAGTTTAATTTCCGACGCCCCGGGGCACTGTAAGATAAAGCATTGCTGTAGGTTGTGTAAATTTGGGGTTGTAGCACAAAGTTGCGTGTGGCTTTAATGTATCCGACCACAACAGCCCGTTTATCATTGATTTCAAGAGTATCACCAACCGCTAAGGGGCGCGTTACGTCAGGCGAGACCTTAATCCGCAAGCGACTTTGCGCTGCCTCGTAATCAACAAAAATTGCGTCAGCGCGTTTAAAATCAGAAAGTTTGCCTTGTAAAATTCGGAAAGGGGCTCCGATTAAGGTGCTGTCATCCAGTCCCGTTACGTCAATGGTTTTGGATAGGCCATCGGGCATCTTGGCTGACATTATGCTTTTATATAAAGGAACTGCCCAGGCCACCCCGCTAACACCACGAATTTTATTCAGTTCGGTGTCTCGAATGGGTTTATGTTCTTCAGCATATTGAACGCCTTGCTCCATGACCCAAATGTCAGGTAAGGAAATATCTTTAATAAAGCTGTAAGTTCGCGATAATAATCCAACCAAAATGGCCGGTTGTTGGGTCATAATTAGGGCTGCGAAAGAAACCCCCACCACCATAGCGATGTATTTTCCACGATCACCGAACAACATTTTTAACGCAATATAGTACACGGCGTCTTTTCCTTGGGGGCAATGGTTACAATCCAAAAAGCAGCCGTTTGGGCAACAGCCACAGTTCAACCTAAAATAACTCTCACAGGAAAACAATACATATCCCTTTCGTCTTTTATAACAAACTGTGGTAAAAATAAGAAAATACCGCCACCTTCATTTTTACTTTATGGTCTTGTCAGAACCCTTATTAACGATTGAGTCTTTAAGCAAAAGCTTTCAACAATCTCAAGGGGCAGAAAACATCTTAAATGACATAAGCCTGACCCTTTATAGGGGCAGTATTGTGGGCATTATTGGCCGAAGTGGTGCGGGGAAAAGTACCTTTTTAAGATGCCTAAACGGCCTAGAAAAACCCGATGCGGGTCGTATTCTCTTTGGCGATCAGGATTTATGTCAGCTGAACGAAGTTGATTTGCGAAAATGCCGTCAAAAGATTGGCGTGGTTTTTCAAACGTATAATTTGCTGCAGTCAAAAACTGTTTTCGATAACATCGCCCTGCCTTTAATTCTTGCCGGCATAAAAATGCCCCTTCTGAATCAGCGGGTTGAGGCGGTAGCTGATTTGGTGGGATTATCTGACAAACTGTTGTCTTACCCTCATCAATTAAGTGGGGGGCAATGTCAACGGGTGGCGATTGCGCGGGCCCTGGCCATTGAGACAGAGGTGTTATTGTGTGACGAATTTACGTCAGCACTTGATCCCGAAACGACCCTGGATATCTTAAATCTGCTTTTACGGTTGCGCCAAAAATTGGGGTTGACCATTGTTCTGGTGACCCATGACATGAATGTCATTAAACATTGCGCTGATTTTGTTTACGTTTTGGATAAAGGATCTGTGGTTGAACAAGGGGCCACTATTGACATTTTGACTCACGCGCAGCACCCCGTGACCCAATCCTTATTACGTGAATTTTTAAAAGATCAGCTTCCTGATTTTATAGTCTCCTAATTGGTTAAAACCTTCGCCTTCAGGCGAAAGAGACTTCAGTCCTTGTTTGTATTCTTAAAATTTTAGTAGAGATGGATTTGCATTTGTGCGTCTCATCTGGTAC
>CAIVFQ010000111.1 GCA_903905285.1 uncultured Alphaproteobacteria bacterium | reverse complement strand
GTACCAGATGAGACGCACAAATGCAAATCCATCTCTACTAAAATTTTAAGAATACAAACAAGGACTGAAGTCTCTTTCGCCTGAAGGCGAAGGTTTTAACCAATTAGGAGACTATAAATAAAAGTCAATTCCGTATATAAGGGGGATATCGCTTATGGGTAGTGTTGGTCAAAAGACGCATGCGTTATACAAAATCGTCTTATCATTAGGCATAACGGTAGTTTCTGGGTACGCAAGTGACGCTTCTACTTCTCTTCTAACCAATGATTGGCAGACGCGATTTGCGCATTTAACAACAATCGCCACAGGCCAGACTATGGGGCATGAGTCTGCCAGCATCTTGGATGATCTGGCTAAAAATGCGGAGACTCTGGGAAACCGTCAGTCCATTTTAAAGCTCATCCCCGATTTATACAGAAATGCCAAGGCATCCACCGTGACCGCACCCATAAGGGCAACCTTGTGTTTTTTGATCAACACGGCGACAAACAAAGATGAACAACTTTCCCAAATCAAGGTTTTAGGGCAGTTGGCAGGAATACTTAGGCAGTTTCCCCCAACGCCTGAAGATGTGAGCAATCAAGAAGAAGTCCAAAAAATGTTGGAGTTACTGGCCAACGTTAATAAACCTGAAGATGTTCGTATTTTGGCAATTGACGGCCTGAAGAGACTGCCAGACCCCATGATTTTAAGCAGGAAAGTCCAAGCAAACTTAATCACATTTTCAAGTTCGTTGTTAAGGGAAAGTGGGACAACGCAAGGAGCAATATGGATTCGGGTAAAAGGGGCTGTCATCTTAACCAAGCTTGGGGGCCCTTTGGAATTTCAACCTTTGATGGATGTTTTAAGGTCTTCGGTCGCGCAAACCTCCGACACTGATATCCTTCGCGAAATAGCCGAAGGTCTTAAGTATCTTTGCAAAACCGAAACCACTGAAGAACAGCGATCTCAATTGCTGCAAGTTTTGCAACCCCTGGTAAAAGGGTCTGCCCCCCATGTGCATCAGCAAGTTGTTGAGGGGTTTAAAGAATTAGCTAAAAAATCTTTGGCATTGGAAGAGCGACAAGTCATCAGGCAAACTTTAACTTTTTTGGTGAAAGATGAAGATTATGAAATCCGCAGGGAAACAGCTGCAGGCTTTCAATCCTTAGCCGAAAAAGAAACAGAGCCTTCAGAATGGGTGCTGATCCAGACAGCTCTACAAGACCTGCTTCGCGATGAAATTGACTATGTCCGCCAGAGTGCCTCTTATGCCTATAAGGCATTGGCACAAAGTGCGCAAAGTGTTGAGGAACGCCTGTCATTAATCGAAGTCGTACCCTCCCTTTTTGCTGATGCATCTTCTTACGTGGGCTTGTCCGGGCTTTCTATTTTTAAGAGTTTAGCTGAAAAATCCACAACACCAGAAGAACGGCTTTCCATAAGTAGCAAAATTATTCCTATCCTTGGAAAAATTACGGACAGCGACTTTCTTTATGAAGTGGCTCCTGTTCTTGCGATCTTAGCCGAGAAAGCAACAACACCAACAGAACGCCATTTGGTGGCAGATGGGCTTATACAACTTATAGGGAATCCTGCCGTTTGGGCTCATGATTCAATTATTAAGGGGTTGGTCGCACTTTATGAATCAGAGCAAAAAAGTATAATCAAAGCCTGTGTTGAAAAATTTATGGGTACTCTCGGCATTAAGCTTTTAGAATCGCTTTCAGAAACAGAGAAAACAGCTGAAGACCTAGTCTGGATTCAGCGAACCTATCTGACCTATATAAAATTGGAAGCCACGGAAATATGGTACTCTCAACAGCAAGCCATCTCTAGTCTTAAGAAATTTTGCTTAAAAATTTCTGATGCTGACCAACGAAAAGCCATGGAGCAAGAGCTTGAGAAAATCATGCAGGAAAAACAGGAGAAGGCTAAGTACGATGCCATTCCGGATTACTTAAAGTACATTAATGATGACTAAACCATGTCTCCATCGTAATTTATGAAACCTTTTTAATTGCAGACGGTAAAATCGCGGGTGTAACATCCGCGATGACGGGTTTGGATTTTGAAAAACCAGAAAAACGTAGTCATTGGTTACGTAAGGTATGAAAAATATACAGCAAAGAAAAACGCAAAAAACTGAGCGCATTAACTTAGCAGAGCTTATGGTATGGTTGGCTTATCTTTACTGAATCAAGAGAGAACCGATAGATTGTAAATTTTGCAAAAGCCAAGAGACATTTAAAAATGGAAAGATGAAGGGTCATCAGCGTTATAAATGCAAAAGTTGTGGGAAAAGTTTCACCAACACACCCTTTCGCGGTGTGGGGGAAGAAAAACGTTTTCTGGCTTTGAGCCAGAGGCTTTGCCCTAAACTCGAGCCATCTCAAGAACGCGTCTTGTTTATGGAGGTTGACGAGTTCTGGCATTATTAAAAAAAAAGAGCAGAGAGTCTGGATCTTTAAAGCCTATGATCGTCATCGAAAGCGGCTTATCGATTTGGGAGTGCGGTGATCGTACTGCTGCGACCTTCGAACGACTCTACAAGCGCCTAAGTCCCCATAGCATTCTATTTTATAACTCAGATCCCTGGAGAGGGTTTAACAAAATCATTCCTCCTTAAAGGCTTTATCAGGGGAAAGACAAAACGGTGGCGATTGAACGGAATAATTGTCAATACCGGCATTGGTTCGTAAGATTCAAGAGAAAGTCCATCATCGTTTCTAAGTCTCTAGACATGATTGAAGCGACTATGCGCATCTTCGCCGCCGTCCATGTCAACAAAACCTTGAACCCAAAGTATTGTTTGTCTTTGGCCGCACAGTATCGAAATCCGCCTGTCCCATAAAACTGGTTGCGATAACTCACCCTCTTTGGATTACAAGTTGGAATAGGGATGCCGTCAAAAAGAAAGAGGTCATTATCTGGTGCAATACGGTGAACCATTTCTTTTTGGAACTGCATTTTTACACTCCATAAAATTTCGACACAACCAGCGCATGCCATATGTATTTTCTACATGGGATAAATTCGGCATAGAAAAGCAGCAAGCAATTCGTAATCAAGCCTCCATTACCTTGGAAAAAATGAAGGCAGGCATGTTATAATTTTTTTATAATAATTTTAGTTTTCTCTTTGACTCGCAAAACTATTTTGTAACTACCCAGGTTTATTGTGGGCAGAACTGAGGATTTAGGATGGCATGAAAGATATTAAACCCCTGTTTGC
>CAIVFQ010000110.1 GCA_903905285.1 uncultured Alphaproteobacteria bacterium | reverse complement strand
TTTTTCTTTCCCAACCTGGGTAGTTACGAACTCTTTTCTAAGTAAATGGGACTGCCTGCTGTCTTTCGGTGAAATTGTTTTCCCTCTGCTATTGCGTCAAATTCTGCTGCTTTTAAATCTGTAAAAGAAAGTAGGAGAATGAAGGGTAATATGAAGTGTTTTAATTTAAACATTTTAAATAACTCACGTAATTATTAATGGATTTATGAATAGTAATTATAGGAGGAAATGTAAATAGAAATTTTGCGTTATAGCTTGAAAGTTTGGTGGGGATGTTCGTTACAAAATTTTGGTATTTTCATCTCGGGAAAAAATACGTACGTATCTTTTTCTGATTTATAGGTCCCAAAAATAATTTTATATACGGGCATTACTTCTTAACAAAATGAGATTACTTAAATGTTATTAAAATTTTTCTTTAATTGCCTTCCTTTGGCGGCCTTGGTCCTTGGTAGTTACTCTGCCAATTCTACTGCTGCAGTTGATGGGGATGCGTTACAACGTGAACGAAATAGAGCTTTGGTTCCTTTCGATTTGGCTCCTATTGAGCAAGACGTCAGGATTATGAACGAATGCGATAATTATGATGATCCGAACGAACCTGTATTGACAGCAGAACAACATAGGCAATTAGCAAATCAGATGTGCGAACGTTACAAGGCAGAAGAAGCTGCCAAGAGCCCCGAGCAAAAGGCAAAAAAAGGAATCCGACGAGAAACGTGCGAAAGAGACTAAGAAGATTGAGGATGGGATTCTGGTAAAAATTGAAACCTTTCTTGCGAAGCACCCTGCTGACGAAGATGGCTTACACAGTGTATTGCAGTCTACAAAATTCCAGTACTGTGCTGATTTTTGCGAAAAAATAGGTGATCATTTTTGGAAACAAAAAAGGCACGATGACGCTGATTATTTTTATGACTTAGCGGGCCTGGGGCTCAATGTTTACACACAAAATGGTGCTGCCTCTTCTCAGTTTCGTATGCATCTTGAGCAATACAACCAAGAGTTAGTCGTTAACAAACCTGCTCAACCAACACCCTCTATGTTTCACAATCTTCAGCAAGCCATTTGGGCTTCTTATGATGCTTCCGGTTGCAATGATGAAGTTGCAGGATTTGCTACATCTGCTTTAAAACAAGAAAGAAATCAGTTGGTCCGTTGGCACCTTTCCCATCAACATGTTTCACGAAATGTTTATTTAGCTGAAATTGCCTATGCTTACGATTTTGTTGACAGAATTTTGCGTCAGGCCGGTTCTTTAAGTCAGTTGCGTCATGCGAAGCGGTACGATGGGTCGTCAGCCAGCGCTGATCTAGCTCAACGCTTAATTGACTTGGGTTTTTGGGGGATATGGCAAGGTAAGTATGAACACAACTGGGTTAGGCCAGATGGCTTAATGGTCAGGGTTAAAAGCAAGCCGGTCGCCGGAAAACCAGGACAATATGCAGCCGAATTCACAATTGGCATTACCGCTGAGAATCCGATTATTTGGGATGCGAATAAACAGCCGGTCGCTTTGAAGAAATATGCCGATGGATCTGACGTTGCCTTTGACGAAGACAACGAAGTTCTTAAGCTAGCATATGACGGTAAGCTTGTTTCCGTTGTTCCCTCAAGAAAAGTTGCAGTACGCTGGCATCGGTTTGGTTTTTCTGACGCAATGATGAAGCAGTCACACTTCCCTTTACCAGGCGGTTTTGGTGATGCAAGAAACTATTACAGCACTCAAAAGGCAGAAAAGCTGTTGTCGTTCTGAAAGAAGTAGGTGCACCCTGTCCCCAGGTTTGGTATTGATATTAAAATCACGCCTCGAATGGGTGCACCTTATATGAACGTTTACATTCTTACTCTCTGTATCGTACAGGGTATTAGTGAGTTTCTACCCGTTAGTTCAAGTGCCCATCTAACACTGATCAACCTGTTATGGAATCAGCCAGCGTCGCGTTTGGAATGGGAGGTGGCGCTGCATCTTGGAACCCTTTTGTCTATTGTTATTTATTTTAGGCAAGAGGTTCTCAGCATGATCAAGGTCACGCTTGGGCTTGTAAAGGTTAGAAATTGGCGTTCCTTTCCGCATGATCCTGATGGACAATTGGCCTTGTACCTGATTGTGGCTACCTTGCCAGCTGTTATTGTGGGGTACTTAATAAAAGATAAGCTTGGTTCTTTTAACCAGCCCTTGGTGATGGGGGCTAGCAGTATTGTTTTTGGCATTCTTTTGTATCTGGCCGATAACAGCCAACATCGTCGCCCTCAAAAACTAACGTTCCTTAAATCTTTGGTGATTGGTTGCGCCCAAGCTTTGGCGTTTATACCCGGATCCAGCCGATCAGGAACCTGTATTACGGCTGCCCGGTATTTAGGCCTGGGCCGTATTGAAGCCACCCGTTTTTCTTTCTTATTATCTATTCCCACTGTTTTGGGGGCGGTTACCTTGACGGGTTATGATGTTTTTAAACAGGGAATAATTTTGGACTGGATGGCCATTAGCCAAGCTATTGCTATTGCTGCTGTGCTAGGGTTCATCGTTATCCACAGCATTCTGTCTTTCCTAAAGCGTCACAGTTTTGCACCCTTTATGATTTACAGAGTGGCTTTTGGCGTTGGATTATTAATCCTTGATTATTACAAATCCTTTTAAGGTTCGTCAATGTCTAAAAAAATTACAGATTTTCTAAGCCTGGCCCAAAATTATCGGGTTTTGTTATTTGACGTGGTGGGTGTGGTTCATAATGGTGTCGATGCGTATCCGCCTGCCATAAAATCTATTAATGCGCTTGATGAAGGACAAAGAGTCATCTTCTTGTCGAATATGCCGCGCCCTGGCGCGCAAATGCGTGAAAAGTTGAAAAGCCTAGGCATCAGCAGAGCGTTTGAAGTATTAACCTCTGGCGATGTGACGCGCACCCTTTTAACAACAACGTATGCAGGGCAAAAGGTTTATCATTGGGGGGCTGAACGCAACCAAGACATTGACGTCGATTTAAACCATCACCTGGTTGATCAAATCAATCTGGCCGATGTTGTTCTTTTAACGGCTTTTACCGAACCGGGTGAAGACGAATCGCATCATCAAGACATCATCGAAAAGATTGTTCGAAAAGGTTTGCCCGTTTTGTGTGCAAATCCTGACAAGATCGCTATGTTTGGAGATATCATCCGTAAGTGCGCTGGCAGCATTGCTGATAAAATTATTCAACAGGGGGGGGATGTTACCCTTATCGGTAAGCCATCGCCTTTTATCTATCACCAGATTCTTGAAAGTCTTAAGGGTATCAAGCCAGAAGAAATTTTGATGATTGGTGATACGATTGAGACTGACATTATAGGCGCCAAACAGGTTGGCATTGATAGTTTTTTGGTCTTAACCGGCAATACAGGGAACGAGCTGCGTACCCACCATGAAACTTTGGATGAATATTTAAGCCAAGAAAATTGGCAGCAATATGCCCCCACCTATTACAGCGACAATTTATAAGCATTTGATTTTAAGTTTCTGCAGCATCGCCTCATCGCTTGCTTATGTTAACTGGAGTGTGTGATCCATTAGGGGATGTTGTGCGAAGTGATTGTCTTTAACCATTTTTTAACTTTTTCGAGAGTATTCTGTTGTTGGTGGTTTAGTTACACCCGAGATGAGTCGGGTGCGCGATGGGGTATATAAAACCCTTTTCTTGTTTTTTTATAAAGAGCAAGAGAATTGCCTGGGGTAGAG
>CAIVFQ010000109.1 GCA_903905285.1 uncultured Alphaproteobacteria bacterium | reverse complement strand
TTGCTGAATTCCCAATACCAATGCTGGCTGACAATGATATGGCTATTAAAAAGAAACACCTTACAAACATAATTATTGATGACTAAACATTGCTTAGTTATATCCAATATATACATGTCTGTTTAACAAAACGTTAACAGCCATTCTATAGCCAGTTCACCATGAATTAGTTATATCAAGATTGTCATCACGAGGAGCGTAAGCGACGTGGTGATCTCCGGCCATGGCGGCACACTTTCAGGAGATTGCCACACCCCTTTCAGGGGCTCGCAATGACAATTTAGGGTTTAAAAAAAGGAAAAACGTAATCAATTTATGTGAGATTGGCTATATATAAATTAATGCTCCGCCATAGTTAGAAAGACTAAGGTTCCTTTGTTATGGTGGATAACAAAAACGAACGTAGAAATTTCTTGGCAAAATTCCCTAAAAGCGGTGTATAGGTTTAAACTGTAAGAATCAAAAGGAGCCCAATATGTCTGTTCAACCCTTAATTATTATTCCATCGCGCCTAGCATCGACCCGACTTGAACGCAAGTCGTTGGCTTTAATTAACGGCCTGCCAATGGTTGTTCAGGTATTACAAAGGGCGCTTGAGGCTAATATGGGCCCTGTTGCTGTGGCCTGTTGTGGGCCCGAAATTGCCGAAGTTGTTCAGCAAAACGGGGGCCGGGCTATTTTAACCCACCCTGATTTACCTTCAGGTACTGATCGTATGTGGGCCGCTGTTCAAAGCCTAGCATCCGAATCCAGGCCTCCTATTGTCATCAACCTTCAAGGTGACCTTCCTAATATTAGTGCAACCGTTTTACAGGCTGTCTTACGACCCCTAGAAAACCCAGCAGTAGACATTGCAACCATTGCTTGTGTTATTGAAAATCCCCAGGATCTTACCAATGAAAACGTGGTGAAAATTGCCCTAGCTAAAGAAAGCCCTACCAGAGGGCGCGGGTTGTACTTTTCACGCGCAGCCATTCCATTTGGGGCAGACACACACTATCACCACATTGGCGTTTATGCGTATCGCTATGAAGCGTTGGAAAAATTTGTTTCTTTACCTGCTTCGCCTTTAGAAAAGGCCGAACGCCTGGAACAACTAAGGGCCTTAGAAGCTGGCATGCGTATTGATGTAGAATTGGTCGAGACTATCCCCCACACCGTTGATACAGCAGCCGACCTTGAATCAGCCAGAAGTTGGTTTGAAAAACAGAGTAATACATCCAAAGGATTTTGAAATATGGATTCGAAAATAAGGACCGAGCGCCCGGAGTGTACGATAGGGTACATGAGGACGCGAGAGTCCGCAATTTACGAAAAACAGATTTCCAAAGACGAAGGGTGCGTATGAGGATTCTTTTTTGTGGTGATGTCATGGGCCGCAGTGGTCGCGACGTTATTCAACACCACATCCCCAAACTTAGGCAGCGCTTTCAATTAGATTGCGTTATTGTGAATGGCGAAAATGCAGCCAATGGCTTTGGCATAACACAAACGATTTGTCGCGATTTTTATAAATGGGGTGTTGATGTCATTACCACCGGTAATCACGTGTGGGATCAACGCGAGATCATAGGCACCATCAACAGTGACAAGCGGTTATTACGCCCCGTAAACTACCCCGATTCTACCCCAGGCCAAGGGTATGTGGTTCATACCACGCCCAAAGGTCAATCAGTGTTGGTTATTAATGCTATGGCGCGCTTGTTTATGGAGGCGTTAGATGACCCTTTCCGATCTGTGGAAGAGGTTCTGAAAAAATATTCCATACCTAATTCTGTGCAGGCGATTGTTCTTGATTTTCATGGCGAGGCAACCTCGGAAAAAATGGCGATGGGGCATTATTGCGACGGACGCGTCAGTTTGGTTGTTGGTACCCATACCCATGTGCCGACAACGGATCAGCGAATTTTAACAGGCGGAACAGCGTACCAAAGCGATGCGGGCATGTGTGGTGATTATGATTCGATTATTGGTATGGCTAAGGAAATGCCCTTATATAAATTCACACGACGACTGCCATCACCTGAACGTCCCATGCCAGCTAAGGGCGAGGCCACCTTATGTGGGTTGCTGTTAGTGACCAATGATGCGACGGGCCTGGCTGAAAAAGTATTCCCCCTTCGTCTGGGCGGTTGTTTGTCACAAACGCCCTTAGAGGACATTGACAATTATTTGGGACTTAACGTCTGATATTTCCGTGTTTCAAACGCTATGGATTCATCATTTGTTAACCATTTTGCTTTATGGTTAAAGACGGTGGAGTTAGAAACACCCGAATATGTCGGGTGCGTGATTGGGTTTTCATAAAAGCCCCCCTTGTTTTTAAAACAGGGTTGCCTTGTATACAGTGATGGAGCGCTTTGTCACTGTAGACGAATTTTCATCGGGATGGAATCCGGTGCGAAGATGTGCCCAAAATCGCAAGATTTTGAGGCAAAGGGAGAGTCATGTTGCGGAGTTGCGGTGGGGAGGCGCTGCGATTGGGGGGGTCGAGGAGGGCCCCTTATAAAGGGACAATTATGTCCGCAAGAAACTCAACCCCTATCAATCCACAAAAAAACCATCTCTGCCTTTTAATGAAGTTCCCCGTTTTAACCGCAGCATGAAAATCTTCTGCTGGCGTTCACAAGGTGTAGTTAAACCCATTTACCAACATCCCTGGAACGCATACCCCGCCTACTGCGCGTTTATCATACGTTGACGTGTCGGGAATTTTTTCAACAAAATTAGTTAGTTCAACCAAGCCATCCCCTAAGAAATGGTAAAAAGATTCGTCAAATCTAAGGTCTTGAATGGGGGCTTTGATCTGGCCTTTCTCTACCCAAAAACAGGCGTAACGTGTCATGCCTGTTAATCGGCCCGTATTCAAATCACTCCAATTTAAATAATGAAGGTTGCTAACATAAAGACCGGTATCAAGGGCTGATAAGATACCTTCTTTGTCTAACGTGCCTGGCATTAAGTGGGCCGATCGCATCCCTTCAGACTCTTCAGCATAATTGCTGGTTAAGTCGTGTTCTTTGGCTGTTCGGGTTGATGTTAACCAGTTCTTTAATTGCCCCCCCTCAATCAGGTCTAACCTTAAGGGAGCCGTTTCGCCCAAAGAATTAAACCGTGGTGAAAGCCCTATAGAAAAATCTTCGGCTAAAATCACTTTAGAAGACAAATTCTGACCCTTAGCCAACTTTTGAAAGGCTGAAGATCCTTGATAATAGTCGGCCGCCCCTGGTGATAACAGCGCCACCAATTCAGCTACGGCTTGGGGTTCAAAGTAGGTTCGATACTGTCCAGGTTTAACTTCATAATTATGGTGATCAAGTTGATCTAATCTCTGCTTAACCGTCTCTAACTTCTCTTCAACGTCTTTTGCTAACCACTGATGATTTGTGTAAACAAATTTAACGGCTTTTTGTTGTGGCGTGTAAAAGGACAAATCAAGATTAAAATCATCGCGGCTAAACCAATGGTTTTGTCCCAGTGAATCAGAAACTGCCCGCATAACGCGACCAGAAGTTAATAAGCCAGCGCAATCTTGCAATTTTCCCTTAAACAGCGGCAAAATTTTGTCGAACCAGTCTTCCTCCGTTGGTAATTCTGCGTCGAAGATTTCACAACTGGTTGATTCGCAAGCTTTCATTAACGTGGGGCAAAACGGGTCGGGGGGAAGTTGTGCAGCAACCTGCCGGCAATTTTCAAGTTCGGCCAAGGCATTTTTGTGATTGATATCGTTGTCATTGCCAAAGGGAAGGGCGTGCAAAACGTAGCGTTGATTTTTCACAAATCTGAGAGTTACATTTCCCTGATTAACCTTAAAGGTTTGGCGAACTTTTCCCTGATTAAGGCGCATATAGAAGGTATCCTCGGCCTCTAAGCTCAGGGACAATTCCTCACCGACGTACAGAGATTGTATTAAAGTTTTTGCTAAGGTTTCAAATGAGGTTTTGTTCATAGCCTATCCTCCTCCAAACACGTCAAGTCCTTCGAACCAACATGCAGGTGTTGCATGCCCAACAGCGGCTATTTGATTTGGTTCCCCTTTACCACAGAAAAAAGAACCCCATGCCTTTAGGGAATTTTGGTCACCAACAGCCTTTAATTTTTGCCAGAACGGTAACGTGATTCCCCGATAGTTGGGGTTTTTAACCACATGGGTAAGGCGCCCTTTTTGAATGCGTCGTCCATATTCACAACCAAATTGAAATTTGCGGCGATAATCATCAATTGACCACGATTTATTTGTCATCATCAAAATACCATCGTCTATTTGGTCAATCATATCTTCAATAGATGTCGTTCCTGGTTCCATATTCACATTCGCCATACGATCAATGGGTAATCGATTCCAAGAACTTGCCCGGGCACTGGCAACACCAGGTACCTTTAACCGTTGTTGGCTTTCTAGGCTGCCTAACCCGCCCACTAACAAACCATTTTTGATTAAATATTGATGCTGGGCTGGGGCCCCTAGATCGTCAAAAGCATAACTAGCCAGTTCATCGCTCATCGTTGGATCAAAGGTAATATTTAATAAAGGCGACCCATACTGTAGCTGACCAAAGTCTTCGGGTTTAATAAAACTCCAGCCCGCATAATTGCGTTCATCCCCTAAAATGCGATCAAGTTCTAAAGGGTGACCAATCGATTCGTGAATTTGTAAATACACTTGATCGGGTGTTAGAACCACGTCGAACGTGCCCGTGGGGCATTCCTCAGCCTTTATCAACTCAACGGCTTCAGACCCAATCTGCAAAGCTTGTTTTTTTAAAGACTCGGCATCAAATAAACCAACACCATTCTGACTGAAAACCGACCCGTTTGTTCGGGTTTGACTGTCGCTGCCTATTTGAGCTGTCGCTGAAAGTAACAGTCCAAACCGGGTTATGTTTTGATCAATGGCGCCGCCTGCGGTGCTGAAAAGTTGGCTTTGGGTGTGCTCAATAATGCCCGTGACTGAGGTGCTAATAATGCAGTCATCAACCTTAAGATCATGACTGGTTTGGATTAAAATTTCACTTAATTCTTTTAAACTGGGTATTGGTGAAGGGGGAGACGCATAAGTACCTCGGGAAGGCGGCCTTACGGTTGTATCGAAAGGATGAAGAGAATGCCGACTTGCCTGTTCAGCAACTCCTGATGCCTTAACAGCAGCAGCTTTCAAGGCATCAGGAGTTGCCGTATTAGTAGCCACCGCGGCAAATTGGCCGTTGACCAAAACTTCGACCATCCAACCCCGATCAACATGGTGGGCATAGCGGTCGCTTTTTCCATCACGGGCGGTGAAAATAGTTGATTTTTGGCAAACCTCACGCACGCCCAACCAGTCGACATCTAACTCTAAGTTACTAACAAAAGCTGACAAATTCACTGTGAAGACCAGTTCCAGAGTTATATGCCCACACCATAACTCAACCTTGATGATGTTGCACGAATTTTATGGCAAAGATTTTGTTCATTAACCTGGTGTTAACTTTTGTGTGTTATTTTTGAAGGGTGGATTTGGGCGGGGGTGGCCATCCCTAGTACAGTTAAGGGGTTTTCGCAAAAAAACCTTCTTCTAAAAGTCCTTCCTCCAGCTTTTTATGGTAGCTGACTTTCTTTAAGAAAAGGTTAATTTCCCGCCTAATCGGCAGAACGCGCCTGTTCATTTTGGCAATAAATCAAACATTCTTGCTGGCTAGGTTTGAAGTCATTTTCAATCCACCACTGCTCACACTTACCTAACAGTTTCCCCATCGCTGGCCCGGCAGACATTCCTTCATTCAATAAATCTTGTCCTGTAAAAGGAAAGGTCAATGGCAGCTGAGATTGTGCCCATTCTAAATGGCTTTTAATTTGCGGCAGATTCATATCCGCCTCTGTGCAAGATCGCAACACACACCAGCTTTCAAAAAAGCTGTAGCCCTGTTTATATAAAATCAATCGCCTATCACGCTGGCCTATGTACAAACCCATCGACTTTAAAAAACGCAATTGTGTGTGGCTGAGGCGGAAATAGGTTTGATAAAAACTGCTGTTATCATCCTCCGGGAGGTTGCCACGTTGCTCTGCTCCTCGCAATGACAAATCAAAGTTATCCTGCTTCTGAAAAAGAGCCCACAGGCGACGTAAAGGGTTGGAAGGTATCTTTAAAACTTTTTCGATTTCAATCAGCTGATATAAGAATTTTAAATCAACAGAATGGTCGTATAAAGTTTCGAAAATGCCATCCTCTGCCATTAACTTTAACGCCAGGTGGGGGGCGGGTGACGCCAACAGTTTTAAAATTTCCTGTTGAATCCGTTCAACGGACAACTGTTTCAAACCTGCACGTAACTTATGTAAAGCAGGAATCGGCAACGGGTTGCCTTTTCCAAAATAAGCCAAGAAACGGTAATATCGCAAAATGCGCAAATAATCTTCGCGAATACGCTGATCAGCGTCGCCAATAAAACGAATGCAGCCTGCCTTTAAATCATCCTGTCCATTGAAATAGTAGTACAAGGTTCCCTTAGAATCTAAGGACAACGCGTTGATTGTAAAGTCCCGACGCTTGGCATCTTCAAGCCAATCAGTTCCAAATGAAACCTGTGCGTGTCGACCATCTGTTTTCACATCTTGACGCAGACTGGTGATTTGAAAACCCTGATGATGAATCACGGCAGTGATTGTGCCAAATTCAATGCCTGTGGGAATGACTTTGATACCTTGTTGCTTTAGATGCTGGGAAATTTCTTCAGGAGGGGCAGCCACAGCCACATCAATATCTGTGCTTTCCAACCCCAATAAAGCATCGCGAACACACCCTCCAACCAACCGTGCATCAAAAGGTTCCAGAGCCTTGAATAAGGCCTTAATGGGAGGCTGACTAAGCAACATTGTTATCAATTTTATCAAGACGTTTCTGATGACGGCCGCCATCGAAGTCAGTTTGAAAAAAAGCCATTAAACAGTCAAAGGCAATGGCTTCATCACTAATACGACTGCCCAGGCACATCACGTTAATGTCATTATGCTGACGGGCGATAACGGTTTGATTCACATCGTAACAGCAGGCCGCGCGAATGCCCCGGTGACGGTTAGCAGCAATATTCATGCCGATGCCTGTACCACAAATAAGAACCCCTTTTTCAGCTTGGTGCTGAAGGATTTTGTCCACAACTCGTTCCGCAAAATCAGGATAATCAACCGATGCTTGATCGGTGGTGCCGCAATCGATCACGTCGAATCCGTGACTTTTCGCTTTTGCGATCAGCTGTTGTTGAAGCAAGAATCCGGCATGATCACAGCCAAATGCGATAATACGAGGTGTAGAAGAGGTACTAGGCATCATCGTTGATTAATCCTGCAAGGAATATGAATAACTGTAATATACCAAGTATCTTTTCTATAGAAAAGGAATGTCTAAGATATCACCTTGCCTAGCCATCGACGACCGGGGAAAGATAGACTGCGCCTGGTGTTCAAGTTTTTTGATATCGGCATCGGTATGGTAATGATGATGGTGGTAAAGGATCAGGTTTTTTGCGGCCACCTTGTTGGCTAAGTCAGCTACTTGTTTAACCGAAGAATGACCCCAATCAGGGTAAAGGTCGCTCTGTTCATCATTAAACATTGCATCATGAATCAACAGGTCAACGCCATTTAGCCAGTCATAAAACGACTGACTCTCAATGGGGGCTGTATCGGTTACAAAAGCCAGTGAATGGTCAGGGCCATCAAAACGGTAACCAAAGCTTCCCCCTGGATGCTGTAAAGGAAAAGCAGTTATGTTCCAACCATCACCTCTCCAACCATACCCTTCGCCTTTCAAAATCTGTTTTTCGAAAATTTCATCACTTCGCGTCCTCATGTACCCCTCTGTACACTCCGGGCGCTTAGGACTTATTTTCGAATCCATATTTTGAAATCCATTGGGTATATCCTTAAGCTCATGATAAAAAATCGTGGCTTTTGATTCTTTCAAAGACAAGGGAAAATAAGGCGGAGCCATTAACGTTTGCAATATCGATTCAATGCCATGACCGGCGTGAGCAGAGGCACTGATGAAATGAATCTCGAACGGACACCTTGATTTCCAAAGCCAAGAAAAACCTATAAGACCTATAATGTGATCCAGGTGACCATGGGTGATAAAAAAATAAATGGCTTGGGGTCTATCGGTTTCTTGCTCCAAATATTGTGAAAGATTTACAAGGCCTGACCCTGCATCAAAAACAATCAAGTCCTTACCCACTCTTAACGATGTGCAAGACGTGTGCCCGCCATAATATTGATACTCAGGTCCTGATTGCGGAACAGTGCCCCTAACGCCCCAGAAAGTTAATTGCATTTTGATTTCAGAACAATGGAATGTAGAGTCAGCTTACTATAGTGGAGGGGCTACTGAATGAAAAAATTAAAGAATTCTTTGGTCTTTTTTGTCAGACTTAAAAGGTAGGTAAGTTTTTTTAGGAGTAGCGTTATGGTTTTGCGTTTATTAATGACCATTGTTTTAATGGGGTCTGTTTCATCAACTTCAAAAGTTTTTTCTATGACTTGGGAAGAGTCTGGTCTTGATTTGTGGCAGACTTTTATTGATGGGAAAATTGCTAGTCCAGTCCTGAAGCGGCAAGCAGAAACTTATGTTCGCGAGAAGTACAGTCAATTGGGTGAAGAAGTTGATAGCCCAAAAACTGAACTTGGAAGAATGATTGCTGATGAAAAAGAAATAAGGAAAGTATTGAAACGAGGGCGCCTTCCAGAGATTGAAGGTGCTTTACGAAGGGTTTTTGCAGAAATCTCATCTCAAATTCATCTCTTAATGAGTATCGCTTATTTGCGAACAGAAAGTGATGTTCGGTTAGAGTTGCGAAGACTAGCAGCCGCTGCGTAACTCACAAGTAATCTTTAATCAACAATTCAGCAATTTGAACGGCGTTTAAGGCAGCGCCTTTACGAATATTATCGGCGACAATCCATAAAGATAATCCGTGTGGGACGGTTTTATCCTGACGAATACGACTGACATAAACATCGTCATCGCCGGCACATTCAATGGGTGTGGTGAATTGGTAATCTTCTATATCGTCAACCACACGAATGCCTGGGAAGGCCCGTAATTTTTGGCGGGCTTTCGTCACTGACACATCAGAATCAAATTCAATGTTGGCAGCTACGGCGTGACCAATAAACACAGGAACACGCACACACGTTGCTGTTACTTGAATAGGAGCGCCCATAATTTTTTGTGTTTCAACAGCCATTTTCCATTCTTCTTTGGTATAGCCATCGTCCCTAAAAACATCAATTTGCGGAATGACATTGAAAGCAATCGGTTTGACAAAGCAGTTGTGCTCAAGCGCATCGTTCACCAGTACCCCACGGGTTTGGTGGAACAATTCATCCATCGCCTCTTTCCCGGCACCAGAAACCGACTGATAGGTGGAAACCACCACCCGTTTGATGGGCGCCAGATCGTGCAATGGTTTTAAGGCCATAACCAATTGAATGGTCGAACAATTGGGGTTCGCAACAATGCGGCGTTTGGCAAAGTCTTTTAAAGCGGCTGCATTGATTTCAGGCACCACCAAAGGCACATCAGCATCCATACGGAAATGAGAGGTGTTATCGATAACCACACAGCCAGCAGCGGCTGCCTTTGGGGCATATTCTGCCGATACTTCCCCACCAGGCGAAAACAACGCCAAGTCATACCCGGAAAAATCAAAATTAGCTAAGGGCTTAACCGCTAACGTATGATTTTCTCCGTAAGAAAGTGATTGCCCTGCTGACCTTTCAGAGGCAATAGCCGTGATGTTTGTGGCTGGAAACCCATGTTCTTCTAGAACCCCCAACATGGCTTGTCCCACGTTACCTGTGGCTCCGACAACGGCGATCTTAACGTTTTGTTTTTTCATCAATCGTCTCCCATTTTCAAGGCAGCAATAAACGCACTTTGGGGAATTTCCACATTACCAAACTGACGCATCCGTTTCTTACCGGCTTTTTGTTTATCCAACAATTTACGTTTGCGGCTAATATCGCCGCCGTAACATTTTGCCAAAACATCTTTGCGCAACGCTGATATTGTTTCACGCGCCACGACCTTACCGCCAATAGCCGCCTGAATAGCAATTTTGAACAGTTGTTGGGGAATCAATTCTTTCAAACGCGTACATAACGACCGACCGCGCGATTCAGCCTGGCTGCGGTGAACCATGATGGCCAAGGCATCGACGGGCTCAGCGTTCACCAAAATATTCACCTTCGCCAAATCACCTTCACGGTAACTGTCTAATTGATAATCGAAGGACGCATACCCACGGCTCATAGACTTCAATCGATCATAAAAATCAAACACGACTTCGTTTAACGGCAATCGGTAAACCACCATGGCCCGATTCCCGGCATAGGTTAAGTCAATTTGTTCGCCACGTCGATCCGTGCAAAGGGTCAAAATCGATCCTAAATATTCATCGGGCACCAAAATAGTGGCGCGAATCCAAGGTTCTTCAATGAAGTCTATTTTTACAACATCGGGCATATCGCTGGGGTTGTGCAGCTCTAAAATATTACCATTGGTCAAATGAACTTTATAAACAACGCTGGGGGCCGTGGTAATCAGGTCAAGATCAAATTCGCGTTCTAGACGTTCTTGAACAATTTCTAGGTGCAATAAGCCTAAAAACCCGCATCGAAAGCCATAACCCAAGGCAGTCGAACTTTCAGGTTCAAAATGGAAACTGGCATCATTGAGGTGCAGCTTTGCCAAACTTTCGCGCAAATATTCAAAGTTGGCTGCGTCAGCTGGAAACAGGCCACAAAAAACCACCGGTACCGACGGTTTAAACCCAGGCAACGGTTTAGCGGTTTGGCGTTTTTCTTCCGTAATCGTGTCACCAACCTTACAATCAGCCACATGCTTGATGCTGGCGGTGATAAACCCAATCTCACCCGGCAGAAGCTGGTTCACAATTTGTTTCTTAGGATTGAGATGCCCCACCCGGTCAACTTCATACGTCGCAGCGGTGTTGATCATGCGGATTTTCATACCCGCCTTTAATGTGCCATCAACAACTCTTACCAAGATCATCACGCCTAAGTAAGGGTCATACCAGCTGTCCACCAGCATGGCTTTTAAGGGGGCGGCGGCAGCCTGATCACCAAAATCACTGGTGGGAGGAGGCAATCGAGTCACAATCGCCTCTAACACATCCCCAATTCCGATGCCTGTTTTAGCAGAAATCGGTACAGCATCCTGGGCATCAATGCCGATCACTTCTTCAATTTGGGCTTTGACACGGTCAGGCTCGGCAGCGGGCAAGTCAATTTTATTTAAGATGGTGAGAATTTCATGGTTGGCTTCAATCGCCTGATAGACGTTTGCCAAGGTTTGGGCCTCGACCCCTTGGCTGGCATCAACCACCAATAATGACCCTTCACACGCAGCTAAAGACCGGCTTACCTCATAGGCAAAGTCCACATGGCCAGGCGTATCCATCAGGTTCAAAATATACGTTTCACCATCTTTGGCTTTGTAGTTCAAGCGCACCGTTTGGGCCTTAATGGTAATGCCCCGTTCGCGTTCAATATCCATCGAATCAAGAATCTGGTGTTTCATTTCCCGCGTTTCGAGGGCTCCGCAGGCCTCGATCAGACGATCGGCCAGGGTTGATTTCCCGTGGTCAATGTGCGCGATGATAGAGAAGTTACGAATGTTTTTCATACAGATGCCCTTAAAATTCCGCCACAGTGCTTTTCGACCAGCTGTATCACGTTTTGAGTGAAAGTGTTCAAATCTTCTTCCTTAAGGGTGCGATCAAGTGATTGTAATTTAACCTCAACGGCCAATGATTTCTTGCCCGTCTCCATCTTGTCACCTTGGTAAACATCAAAAAGTTGAATGTCTTGAATCAACGTTTTGTCTGCTTTTTGAATCGTTTTAATCAGTAGATCAGCGCTAAGATCAGAAGGGACGACAAAGGCAAAATCACGGGTAACAGCCTGATAAGGCGAAAGAGCTAAGGGTTTTGGTGGGCGAGGGGTCAGTGCCGGCAAGCGATCTAAAAAGATCTCAAACCCCAGCACGGGCCCTTGTAAATCAAAGGCTTTCAACACTGTGGGATGTACCTCGCCAAAATAAGCAAGAACTTTAGGTCCTTGTTTAAAGGTCCCCTTGCGACCAGGATGATAATAATCAGGTCCACTGGCCTCGACTTGATATCCTTGTACGCCTAAAAAATCCAGCGCAATTTGAACGTCGGCCTTAGCATCAAAAACATCCACCAAGCGCGGGGGCTTTACCCAATGGCGGTCACCTGTCGATTGACTGCGTACGCCAGCGGCCGTATTTTCCTCATGAATCTTATCATTGTGCGTTTGAAATTGATGGGCAATCTCAAAAAAAGAACTGTTCGATTGGCTTTTGCTTTGATTAAAGTTTACAGCCCTTAAAAGACCCGTCAATAAACTAGGCCGAAGCACCGCCATATCTTGGTTCAGCGGAACACCCAGCTCAACACCCGCGCCAAATAAATTGGCTGTGGCATGATCGGTAAACGACCAGGAAAGAATTTCATCCAAACCCCGGCGGCAAAAAGCCTGACGGACTTTATCAACCGGCTTGGCCTTATCATAAGGCGGTTTTAACGGCAAAGACGCGATGGGAATATGCTGATAACCGGTCAGGCGCAAAACCTCTTCGATTAGGTCAACTTCGGCCTGTAAATCATGGCGCCAACTGGGGGTGGTTACCGTCAACGTGTCGGCTGTTTCGCTTTGTGTTTGAAGGCCTAAAGCTTCCAAACTTTTCCTAGCCAGGCTTAATATCAGTTGTGGGTTCCCGGTTAGGGAGATCAATTTTTGTTGCGTTAGCGTAATGGTATGGATGTTTGCCGGTGGGTGCCCAACTTGTAGAGCTTTACTAGCAACGCCTCCGCATATCTCTAAAATCATTTGGGTTGCAGCGTTCAATGATCTGATAATTTGTTCAGGGTCAACTCCCCTTTCAAATCGTGCGCCTGCTTCGGTACGCAAATTAAGGGCCTGGCCTGTTTGTGCAATTCGAAGGGGATCAAAATATGCCGCCTCCAAAAAAATACGAGTGGTGTTGGCATTACAGGCTGAACCTTCTCCGCCCATTATTCCCCCTAAAGCTAAAACGCCCGTGTCGTCCCTCACAGTAGTCATATCAGTCGATAAGGTATAAGTTTGGCCATTAAGGGCAACAAACGTTTCATTTTCTTGCGATGGACTTACCTGCAGGGCAGAGGAAATTTTATCAGCATCAAAGGCATGCAAAGGTTGCCCCTGATCTAAGCAAATATAATTGGTGATATCAACGATAGTTGAGATGGGCTTTTGGCCGACAGCTACTAGGCGTTTTTGTAACCATTCAGGACTAGGGTCATTTGTTACGCCCTCAATTAAGCAGCCTGTAAAATAAGAACACGTAGGGTCCATTAGCGTAACCTTGATTGGGCAATCCTTAACGCCTTGAAAAGGCAACTTTTTTAAAGGCTTTAGGGTTCCAAGACCCGCTGCGGCTAAGTCACGGGCAATGCCACGCACAGAAAAACAATCAGCCCGATTGGGGGTTAGGCCAACCTCTATGACTATATCATTGAGACTTAAGGCTGTGGCCAAGTCTGACCCAGGAGGCAAGTCGGTTTGTAAATCAAGAATGCCGTCGCTTTCCTCCCCCAGCAAAAGTTCCTCGGCAGAGCACAGCATTCCCTGGCTTTCAACACCGCGAATGACGCCTGCTTTTAAAGCCTGCCCTGTAGACGGAATCACCGTGCCTACACGCGCAAATGCAACCTTCATGCCCGCACGAACGTTTTTAGCCCCACACACAACTTGTATCAAGGGGCCTTGGCCATCATTCACTTGGCACAAACTTAACCGATCAGCATCCGGATGACGATCAACCGTTTCAACGGTCGCGACCACAAACCCGTTTAGCTTTTCGCCTGGGTTTTCAATACCCTCTACCTCTAAGCCCAAATCGACTAAGGCGCTGGCGATTTCATCTGCCGAAGCCGTCATTTCAAGATGATCTGCCAGCCAATTTAATGTGAACTTCATGGCAGAATGACCTCATTAAAAGGGCAAAATCTGTAACCCGTCCATAAACGATTTGTTAACCATTTTGCTTTATTATTAAACATGGTGGAGCTAGAAACACCCGAATGTGTCGGGCGCGTTATTGGGCTTTTTAAAGCCCCCTTGTTTTTAAAACAGGGTTGCCTTGTTGACGTGACAGAGCGCTTTGTCACTGTAGACGAATTTTCATCGGTGTGGAAGCCGATGCGAAGATGTGTTTCAAAATTTCTAATATTTTGAAGCAAAGGGAGAGTCATATTGAGGTGCGCGGCGGGCAAAACAATTAATAATTTTTTTGCGGAGTCGCGGTTTGGGGTTTCGAGGACCCCCCGATATAAGCTATGATTTTGCCCGGAAAAATCCGCCCCTCTCATGGCATGAAATCCACTTCCGTTTCTCAATTTTAATGAGGTTGCTTTGCTCTTCATGATTTTAACAACCCCGACCATAATGATCTAACCAGCGCTGATCAGAATGGTAAAGATGGCGAATGTCCATTAAGCCGTATTTCAGCATCACCAACCGCTCAACCCCCATACCAAAGGCAAACCCTTGAACAGTTTGGGGATCAACAGAGCAATTCTGCAGAACAGTGGGGTGCACCATACCAGAGCCCAACAGCTCCAACCACTTTTTCTCACCCTTGGCGTTTGTGTACAAAATATCCACTTCCATCGAAGGCTCAGTAAAGGGAAAAAAGCTGGGTCGGAATCGCACCTGCAAATCTTTGTTGTTAAAAAAATAACGGCAGAAATCGATTAAGCACCCTTTAAGATGTCCCATATGAATGCCAGGTTCTAACACCATGCCTTCCAGTTGATGGAACATCGGCGTATGGGTTGCATCCAAATCATCGCTGCGATAAACCCGCCCCGTGCTAATAATGCGTAAAGGCGGTTGTTGTTTCGTTAACGTGCGAATTTGTGTTGTTGATGTATGGGTGCGCAACAACCTGTTGGTGATGTCTTTCAAATAAAATGTATCATGATCTTGGCGGGCCGGGTGGTGACTTGGAATGTTTAAAGCATCGAAATTATGATACTCATCCTCGACCTCAGTCCCTTCCACTGTTTGAAACCCCAGGTTGCAAAAATAATAGTGGATGTCTTGTATTGCTTGGGTTAGCAGGTGGATTTTTCCATTTTTAAAGGGTCGTACCGGTAACGTAATATCAAGCGTTTCGTGATGCAGACGTTCGGTCAACGCCTGTTGCTCTAAAACAACTCTGCGATCTGATAAGCATTGGGTTAGATCATCGCGTGCTGCATTTAAAAGCGCACCGTGTTCACGACGAAGCTCAGGCGATAATTTCCCCAACTCTTTTAGCTGTTGGATGATCAGGCCACTTTTCCCAAACAGCTGCAGGCGGATATCTTCTAAGGATTGAGAATTTTCACAATCTTGAAGAACTTGTTTCCAGGTTTGAACAAATATCGGAAGATCAAGGGTTTCGGTCATATGTCATAACCTACAGAAGATGCCGCCCTACCTAGGAAATAAATCCAGGCAGGGACGGTATGTAAAAAATCGTTTAAGCGGCCATGGACGCTTGAACTTGCTCAACCAAAGTTTTGAAAGCTGCTGGTTCATTAACAGCGAGTTCAGCCATGGCTTTGCGATCGATGGTGATTCCCGACTTGATTAAACCATTCATGAAAACGGAATAGGTTAATCCCAGTTCGCGCACAGCGGCGTTGATGCGCTGAATCCACAAACCACGAAATTCGCGCTTTTTATTGCGACGGTCGCGATAAGCATACAGCAACGCTTTTTCAACACGTTGTACAGCAATACGGAAACAGTTTTTAGAACGACCGCGGTATCCTTTGGCCATTTTAATAATTTTTTTATGACGGGCGTGGGTTGTGACCCCGCGTTTAACACGTGACATGGTAGGCCTCTATAACTTAGACGTGAAAATAATAGGTTTTAACTTTTTTGGCGTCGCTTGGATGCATAATCATCATTCCGCGTGCATCACGCAACATTTTGTTGCTGCGTTTGCGCATACCGTGGCGTTTGCCTGCCTGGGCCATTTTCACTTTACCAGAACCTGTCAAACGAAAGCGTTTTTTTACGCTGCTCTTTGTTTTCATCTTGGGCATTTTTGTTCTTTCTAAAACTTTTAAAAAAGATTATCTCAACATTCGCAGATAGGCATGCCCGGAGATTAATACATAGTATTCCCTCCTTGCTCATGCTACGAAGCACCTTAATTTATAGGATAGACGTCCAGCGAAGTCAAGTCAGGAATAAATTCCCCAAACATCTATCACTTTCTTGTGTGCAATGTTTAGAGTGCGATAGCATTGATGAGGCATGCATAGAATTAAGATATCGCTGTTTTCAATGACATATTCCAAAGGTGATAAGGTTGGATCAACCGTTACAAAAGGATCGGTCGTTAGAATTTGATTGGTATACAAAGCTAGGGTTTTTTTTAATTTATAACTTAAAGAAGAACGAATATCGTCACATTCAGGCTTGAAAGCCATCCCCAATAAACCTATGGTTTTGGTCTTTAAGGCGGGGCCATATTCAGTCTTAAGGTGTTCAACAATATGAAGGGGCAGGCCTTCGTTTACCAGCATCGCCTCTTGCCCCAAACTAAACCCGTTTTTGGCAAAGGCAGACAGTTGCATCGTGTCTTTAAACAAACAAGGCCCTGCCGTAAAGCCTGGTCGCGGCATATCACCCATGCGGGGATAGTTGCGGGTCACCGCCTCATGAATGCGATAATAATCAAGGCCAGCGTCTTTAGCCATCATGTAAAATTGATTGGCCGTAGCAAATCGAATGTAACGATAAGCATTGGTAAAAAGCTTGGCGAACTCTGCCTCTTTCGGCGATAAGTAAATCAGTTCGTCAGTAAGCAGTTCAAACAATTTCCCCGCACGTTGTTCAGCCATTGGTGTTAATCCTGATACCAGCTGAGGCATAGAATGCAGCTCTTCCATCACCTGGCCTTGCACAACTCTTTCAGGGCAAAAGGCGATCTCAATATCTAGGCCTTTATTGCTTATGTAATCACCCAACCAGTCAGTTGTGCCCGGGAAAACAGTTGATCGCAGAACAATCAGTTGACCCTTTTGAAAATAGGGCGACAAGTCATCAATGCAGTTTTGCACTGCCCGAATGTCAGGGTTTAAAAATTCGTCAACGGGTGTGCCAATGGTTAAAATGACGGTTTTGGCATGTTGGATAGACGCAGGGTCTGTTGAAAAAAACAGATGATTTTGTTTTAAGGCATTATGAAGGTAAACCTCACCATTGGTTTCCTGGTAAGGCAACTTGCCAGATTTGATGCAATCAATCGCTTGAGGATTGATATCCATAATAAGAACTTTTTGCTCTTTATTGGCAAAGGCCAAGGCAAGTGGTAGGCCTACATGTCCAGCGCCCCCAACAATGGCAATATCAACAGCTGTTTCTTTGAATGTCATTTATGGCCTTAACCTATGATGTGGGGTGTGGGAAGGGGAACAATAAATAGACCTTTAAATCCTTTTTCTTTAAGCTTTTCTTTAAGTTCGCTTGCAATGTGCCAAGATAAAATAAGGGCATAGTCAGGTTGTTTATCGCCAAACAAAACATCTTCTTGATTAACAATTGGAATAAGAGTGCCAGGCATGTATTTGCCTATCTTAAGCGAGCCTTTAATCTCCGCAACGAAATCAATGATTCCATCGTCTAATCCCACATAACTAACAAGCGTTGATGCACGGGAAGGGGCCGATATAGCACAGATGGTCTTTCCTTGATTTTTTAAGTCGTTCAGTATAGTTAGAAGCTGTAATTTTGAATCTAAAATCCTTTTCTTAAATTCAATTAAAGCTTGTGATAGTGAGTCACCTTGAGGTTCCTGATCTAGGATTTCTTGAACGCTGTGATGAAGGGGGTATTGCCCCTTAAGGGCGGCATAAACCCGAATAGAGCCACCGTGCGTTGGGATTTTCTTGGCCTTAATGATTTCCAACCCATGCTGAGAAAGAAGATTTTTTAAACTGTTTAGAGAATAATAGCGCAAATGTTCATGATAAATCGTGTCGTACTGAACTGTTTCAAGCAAGGAAATAAGGTAGTGGGATTCTGAAATGAAAACCCCTTTTTCCCCGATTACCTTTTTAATATCTTTAATGATGTCGTGAATATTTTCTATGTGTGCAAAAACGTTTGCTGCCGTTACAACTTTTGCATGACCATGACTTTTTACTGCTTGTTCAGCCGACTCTTCAGAAAAATAAGAAATGATCGTTTCAATGCCATTTTCTTGAGCAATTTTCCCCACATCCGTTGGCTCAATTCCCAAAACTTTCAGGCCGCGTTTTTGAAACTTGGATAATAGTGTTCCGTCATTGGAGCCAATATCTACCACCAAATCTTCAGGTGTCAAATTTAGAAAACTTATCGCTTCCTGGGCCAAATCGTCAAAATTATCATGCAAAATCTTGGTTGTCCCGCTTGTGTAAGGATAGCTGGGAGGGAACAAAATTTGAGGGTCCACCACCAAGCCAATTTGCACCAAATCACAATGACGACAATGCAAAAGTGAAGCAGGATAAGAAGGTTGTTCGTGGGGAACGGAACCTATTGAGTGCATCTGGTTTACAGGCGGCATATAACCTAAAAACAGAACTGTATCCAAATGATCTGATCCGCAAACTTGACAGTTTGTAACAGGAACACTCGACTGACTACCCAAAGCTAAAGGCAATGAATAAAACGATTCTTTGATGGCTGGCAACACAGGAGATTCTAATCTTTAGGTTGTAAATTAAGATTACTTTTATACCACTCGGCCGTCATATGCACGCCTTTTTCTAGCGACCATTCTGGTTGAAAACCAAGTTTTGTTAGCTTTTGAATATCAGGGCACCGCCTAAGGGCACTTCCTGGCTGCAGTTGACCCGCAATAATATGAATATCTTTTCCTAAGCTGGTTGCTACTAATCGGGCTAGGTCACCCATGGTCACTTCTTCTTGGGTGCCAATGTGATAGATATTAAGATGTTCGCCTTTATTAATGACAGCCATCAGTCCCTGAATAAAATCGTCAATGTAAATAAACGAACGCTTTTCTTGGCCGTTACCTTGTATCGGAAATTCCTTATTTTCACTTTGAATCAGGCGGACACAAAATTCGGGGATCACATGTTCCCACCCCATGTCTGGCCCATAAACATTGTGAGGGCGGAAAATCAATACACGGTCAAAATAATGCCGACCATAATTAATGGCCATCAGTTCGCTAATAATTTTGCCGCCGCCGTAAGAATAACGCGGATTCAAAACATCAGGCACAACCAAAGGGGCCGTTTCATCTGTCGGGATAATAGGGGGAGTTTGGTAAACCTCAGAGCTTGAGGCAAGGATAAGCTCACGGACATTATGCTCTAAACAAGCATCCAAAATGTTGGTCATGCCCTTTACGGCAATATCTAAAATTACTTGGGGCTGACTGTAAAAGAATTTAGTGCCATTGACATAGGCCAGATGGCAAATCGCGTCTTGGCCTTTCACAGCGTCTTTCACAGTTTGAGGATCACGAATGTCACCTTCGATAAATTTGATGTTGTTCAGAACATCCTGAAGACGACGCAAATGACCGCGCGAATTGTTATCAAGGACACGTACCTGATGGCCATCGGCAACCAGCTTTTTCACTAAAGCAGCGCCAATAAACCCACTGCCACCGGTTACAAGATATTTTTTAGGCATGTTAAGTATTAACTTTCGCTGGAATATAGACCCATTCGCTATTTATATTAGATCGCATAGCACAATCAATTAAAATTTGAACCCGTAAACCATCTTGAAAATCAGGTTTTCCACAGTTATTTCCAAGAATCGCTTGAGAGCATCTTTTAAGGATTTTATAATTTGGCTGACTTTCCTCTATATCAAAATCATCCCAAGTTTGAGTTTTTTCTGAATTCTTATCATAGTGGAGCAGCTTAAACCCTTTCATATATGTTTTTTCTTCATTCTTCAAAACGGCCGTTCCTTTGTCCCCGTAAAGCTCAATTCTATGTCCCTGTCCTTGCCAAGCTTTGGCATTCACGGCAACATTCCCTATGACACCACTTTCAAACTCAAGTGTCACAATATTAAGCGTATCGGTTTTCCTGAGATCATCAGGTACCTTTAGCAGGTGAGCCATCAGTTTCTTTACAGGCCCCAGAAACCATTCAAGATAGTAAAAAACATGGCTCATAAAACTGCATAAAGTTCCGCCACCCACCTGAGGGCTAGATTTCCAGGAATCCGCCATTTGCATATTCACATAATTTTCAAAGGACCAATTAACAATAACTTGTTGTACTCTTCCTAACTCTTTTTGATCAATAATGGATTTAAGAGTTTGCCAGGTCTTTAATTCGGGAAAGCAGAAATCAATCATATTGATGGTTGAAGCTGTAAGGGCTTTTTCAGCATTTTTTACAGCATATTCCAGGTTAGCAGAGAAAGGTTTTTCAGCTAAAATGTGTTTTCTTCCACAAACTTCATGAATAATTTTTTCTTGCACAAAAGGGGGAACAGCAATAAACAAGGCATCTACATCTTCTCGATTAATGAATTCCTGCCAATTGGCTGATGCAGAACCTATACCATAATCATCAGCGATGATTTGTGCCTGTGATAAGGTTTTGGAATAAATGCCAACCACCTGAAAGTCCCTTATCTTTTGTATGTTGGGCAGCAAAACTCCTCTAACAAAATGGCCCGCCCCTATTATTCCAACATTAATTTTTTTGTCAGGCATCAGAGAATATTTCTCATATTTTTTGAGTATTGTTGATCATAACCTGTTCCTCAAGCTCTTCCCCTGCTAATCCCCAATTTTCATTGTTCAAATAAAAGGGGGGGATTTTCTTGGCCCATTGACGGGCAGGCTTTATAAAGTTTTTTTCAAACGAGTCAAAAATTGCTTCAGGCGCATAAGCATAACGTCTTTTGGGGTAATTAAATAGGATGCGAACATCATTCACGGCTTTGTTAGATTTCGTTAGTCTGTGGACAATTCGTTCCAGGTTCTTTTGCCATCCTTTCCACAGCTGATCTACTGACCGTGAGGTTCACTTTCCATGGAATAATTTATAAACACGACAGTCATCTGGCAACAAAACTTGCTTTGCACCCAAGCCATTTAAAGCATGCAAGATTAGACTATCAATATCAAAGGCTCCTGCATCGTCACCCTCCTTTGATCCCCGAATTTGACTTAGCAATTGGTGGGAAAGTAAATAAAAATCACCCGATCCATTGGTATGCAGGTCGGCAATTTGAAAGCTGGATTCTTGATGGATGTAAGTATGATGAACCTTAATATTCGCAACACACCTTGAAAAGAAATCATCCCTGTTGCCAGTAAAGTTTTCCAGGGCATTGGCGTCGATATCGTAACGATCACAACGGTAAAACGAATTAAGATCTAAATCTCTAGATGCAATCTTTTTCAAGCAAGCGTCTGTAAAAAAAACATCAGAAGCCAAGGGCAATACAAATTGCCCTTTAGCACGACGAACACCCACATTAATAGCAGCGCCCACATGGAAAGGTTTTAACTGCCAGTGTTTATAACGCTGATGGTGCTTTGCAGGTACCCGAATGATGCGAAGGGTCGTCCAAGAGGTTTCTACGGTAATCTTAATGGTTTCGGCTAAGGGCGGGAGGTCGTCAGAATAATTCCATTCGACCAGAATAATCTCTGACGGTATTTGGAAATCTTTTAATTGCTGGATCAAAAAATTTAAAGAAAAGTTATGGCGTTCGGCCCGGTTTGGCACATAATCATCATTCCGGGCAAAACCAATAAAGCTAATATAAGGGGTGTTGTTATCAGACAAGAAATCAGTCCTTCGTTTCTTCGCCCCGTTTCAACTTCAAGTACGATAACAAGGGGGCAGCGAGACAGATGGACGAAAATGACCCGATGATAATACCAATGATGATGGGCAGGCTGAACGTGGAAATGACTTTTCCGCCAAAGAAATATAATGCTAGCAACGCCAACAGGGTCGTGGTGGCAGTCAGGGTTGTCCGTGACAACGTCTCGTTCAGGCTTTTGTTAATCAATTCACCCATCGATAATTTTTTATATTTCTGAATGTTTTCGCGAATACGGTCGAAAATAACAATCGTATCGTTAATGGAATAACCCGCTGTAATCAAAATAGCGATAATTGCGGTCTCATTAAATTCAAAGGGCAATAAAGAAAACAGCCCTAAAATAGCAATACAGTCATGGGCCAAGGCCAAAATAGCGCACAAGGCAAACTGCCATTCAAAGCGAATCGCAATATAAACCAACATGGCTAGTAAGGCAAAAGCCACAGCCTTCAAACCGTTTTGAACCAATTCGCCGCCCACCTTGGGGCCGACGGTATCAATTTTGCGGTAATCAACGCCTGAACCTAGGGTGGTTTTTATGCTGTCAATCGCATTTTCTTGAGCGTGATCGTCGCCTTCTTGGCGTTCAACCTTAATAATTAAATCGCGAGCGTCGCCAAATTCTTGTAAAACCACTTCGCCTAAGCCTAATGCTGATAGTTTATCGCGCAGCTGGGCTACGTCAGGTGTTTGGGGCATGCGGACTTCTAAGATGAACCCTCCCCGAAAATCGACACCATAATTTAACCCCTCTGTCATCAGTCCTGCTAACGAAGCCAGGGTAATAACGCCAGCGATCATGAAGGTGATAAAACGAAACCCCATGAAATTGAAGTTTGTATTATGGGGAACCAACTGCAAGCGGCGCATAAGAAAACCTTTTACCTAAAAAATGTTAAATCCAAAGATGTTAAAGAGGAAGAGCCAAAACTTTTTGTCGACGGGCCCATAAAACAATAATTAGGTGCGTCAACGATAAGGCCGTGAACAAAGAAATTAAAATACCTAACGCCAAGGTCACAGCAAAGCCGCGAATAGGGCCAGTACCAAATTCAAACAGAACAGCGGCACCAATCAACGTCGTTAAGTTCGAGTCGATAATTGTTGTTATGGCACGCTTGTACCCAACCTCAATCGCCGCAATAGGGCGTATTCCAGCTCGAATTTCTTCCTTAATGCGTTCATAAATTAAGACGTTCGCATCAACGGCCATGCCAATAGTTAGGGCGATACCGGCAATGCCTGGCAAAGTCAGGGTTGCCTGTAACAGTGACAATCCAGCGAACAGAAGGATTAGGTTAAAGACAAGGGCAATATCGGCAAAGAAACCAAACGTTCCGTAACACAAGAACATAAATATCGACACCAGAATAAACGCAACGACCGTACCAATTTTTCCATCATGAATGGAATCGGCGCCCAGACTTGGCCCCACGGTGCGTTCTTCAATGACCTTCAGCGGCGCTGGTAAGGCACCGGCACGCAATAGCAAGGATAAATCATTGGCTTCTTTGACCGTAAAGTGACCGCTGATTTGGCCATTGCCATCTGGAATAATATCCTGGAAAACAGGGGCGCTAATAATCTTATCATCCAAGATAATCGCAAACTGTTTCTTAATGTTTTGTGCAGACATGTCAGCAAATTTGCGCGCGCCAACCGAATTAAACTTAAGGCTAACAGCAGGCTGACCTGTATGACTAAACGTGGCTTGCGCATCAACCAGTGATTCGCCACTGACCATGACTTGCTTTTTAACGGCCAAATAACGAACCTGACCTTCGTGGGCGATTTCCTCTAAATACTCACTCCCTAAAGGGGCGGCTTTGTAAGGCATAGGTGCGCCAGGCGCGCCAACAACGGGTGGCACACTGCTGTCAACCAAACGAAACGTCATTTTGGCTGTACGACCAATAAGTTTTTTAACCTCTGCTGGGTCTTCCACGCCAGGTAATTGAACCACAATTCGGTCGGCACCTTGGCGTTGAATAATCGGTTCTTTCGTCCCTGATTCATCAACACGCCGGCGAACAACCTCAATCGATTGCTCAATAATGGAACGATTTCTGTGTTCAAGCATTTGTTCGCTAAGCGTCGCTGTGACTTTAGTGTTTTCAACTGTTACTGTTAAGCCAGTGTCAATTGCCCTTAACACCTTTAAGGCTTTTTCAGAATCTTCGGGGCTGCGCAACAAAAATGTTAAACTTGGGGTGCCTGCTGACTTTGCATCAACCACTAAATTCGTGTAGCCAATTCGCTGCTTGCGAAGATTAAGGGGCGCTTCATCTAAAAGATTCGACAAATATTCTTTTGCCACTGCCTTTAGGTCAACCTCAAGCTGAAGATGCGAACCGCCCCTTAGCTCTAGACCCAAATTGACAGTGTTTCTTAACCATGATGGCATGGTTTGTAGACGATCGGGCGACAGTAAGTTAGGCATAGCAAACAGCATGCCGAAGAAACAAATTCCCAAAATAGTCCATATTTTCCAGCGTGGAATAACCAACATGTTCCGTTCCTCTATACTAAAAAGGTAATTTACTCTTTTGATTTCTTAGGGGCTTTTGGCTTAGACGGCTCAGAGGCAACAGGTTCGTTTTTTGATAAGATGTCTGTAATCATTGCCCGCATAAAGCGTACCTTAACATTCTCGTCAATTTCCAATTGAATCTCTTGCTCGTTCACAATCTTGCTAATTGTGCCGATGATGCCCCCATTGGTAACAACACGATCACCACGGCGCAAGCCGCCCAATGTTTGTTGGTGCTTTTTGGCTTTTATTTGCTGTGGGCGCAGAATTAAGAAATAGAAAACGCCAAAAATTAAAATAATAGGCAGGAAACTCATGATGTCAAAGCCACCTCCTGATGAAACCGGAGCTGTATCAGCATGTGCAGCAGTTATTAAAAACATCTTTTTCCTCTGTTTGTGTAAAATTATTCTTTATTTGTATCCTTAAAGGGGCGCCTCTGGCAATCACTTAGAGCTTATCTTAGTGAAGTAATTTTGTTGGATCGATCGGTCTTAGCTTTTCATCTCTGATTTGCAGATACAATTGATGGTTGTTTTTTACAGAGCCAGTATCGCCAACTCGGCCGATAACCTGACCTTTAAGGATCTTATCCCCTTGCTTGACGGTGATTTCGCTAAGATGTGCGTACACGCTAAGTTTACCATCAAGGTGTTTTAAGACAACCATATTCCCATAGGCAGGAATGCGGGCACCGGCATCCTTAATCGTCCCTTCGGCAATTGCTTTGACGGGCACATTGGCGGGGGCTCGGATATTAATACCATCATTGGCGCTGCCATCGGGTTGCTGTCCAAAATTTTGGATAACCTCGCCTTGAACTGGCCATTCGTAACCCGCAGAAGCGACTGGCTGATTTGAGGGTGGAACATCAGCAACCGTCGGCGCATCGGTGGTGAGACTTGATCCTTTTCCCGGGGTTGGCATAGAGACAAGAGCAGCTGCTCCTGTCGCTGCACCTACGGCGGAAACTGTTGCATCAGTTGCTGAGGCTAACGGTTTAACAATGACGTCCCCTTCTTTTGCGGGGGCGGTTGACGGGCTTTGAGCGTCTGCTTTGGCATGAACTAACAAACGTTGTCCAGGAACAAGCCTGTAAGGTGACTTTAGGCGATTGATTTTTATCAATTCGTCTTCATTCATTCCATATTTTTGGGCGACAATCAAAGTCGTCTCGCCCGCTTTTACGACGTGGTAAGGGTTCAAGGGTCTGGCATAGACAATTTCAGAGGGAGGTTCTTCCCGAGAACAACCAACAATCATAAGAACGCTTAAACAAACGATGCTTATTTCTTTAAGCATAGGATACACCTTAGACATGAGTACATGTTTTAACCAAAATAATGCCTCACTATATGTGAAGAAAAGTCTTTTATGCAAGCGATACTGTTTGGATTTTTTGAAGATTAATTCAGAGTCGGATAATTCTAGAAAAATACTATGTTTTTAACAAGAAGTTTTTTTCACAGAAAAACTGATTTACGGTGAGACTTAAATATCTATAAGGATAGTAAAATCTTAAATTCTTATATTAACACTTGCCTCCTTAGATTTGTTCGCTATTCTAAGGCAAATCATATTCATCAACCTCATAAATAACCAAGATAAGACAGTTAGGCAGGCTAAATTTTAAACTATGGAAGAAAACAATTTAACTGAAGTTGCTATGGTTGTTGTGGCTGCGCTAGCGGGGGGGTTGGGATTCGTTCGCCTTAAGCAACCTCCGATTATTGGCTATATTCTAACAGGAATTTTGTTGGGGCCTTCTGGGCTGTCCTTTATCCAATCTCGTGATCAAGTGAGTATGCTTGCAGAGTTAGGGGTTCTTTTGTTGCTGTTTGTTGTGGGCATGGAACTAAGCTTGCGCACATTCAAGAAGGTGTGGGTTGTGGCAACCCTGTGCACTGTTTTGCAGGTTGTAAGCAGTCTGGGCATTACGTTAGCCATATCAGGCTTCTTCGGTTGGTCAGCTGGGTTATCACTTTTGTTGGGGTTTGTGGCCTCGATATCTTCGACAGCCGTTGTTGTCAAAGTCCTGGAAAGCATTGGAGAGTTAAAAACTGAAGTTGGTCAGCTAGCAATTGGTATTCTTATTGCTCAAGATTTAGCCATCGTTCCGATGATTTTGATTTTAAGAAACTATGGTGAGTCTTGGTTTAGTCCCTTGCTTCTTATTAAGCTTATTGTATCGATGGGGATGATCGCGGCTCTTATCACCTATTTAAGTCGTCGCCAACGTGTTCGTCTGCCTTTGACAAAGATGATTGCTGGCGATAGAGATTTAACACCCTTAGCAAGTTTAACATTTTGTTTCGCAGCGGCTGCTGTTTCAGGTTTGATCGGTTTGTCTGCTCCCTATGGGGCCTTCTTAGCCGGCCTTGTGCTAGGAAACACACATGAACGGTTAGCCATAATTGAATCAACGAAGCCTATTCAAAGTATCTTGTTGATGGTTTTCTTTTTGTCGATCGGCGTGCTTCTTGATTTAGAGTTTATTTGGGATCACTTAGGCATTGTTTTGAAGCTTCTTTTTGTCGTTACGATTGGTAAGACGGCTTTAAATGTGGGTATTTTGCGTCTTTTGAGGTTGCCATGGCCCCAAGCATTTTTAATTGGTGTTGTGTTGGCGCAGTTAGGTGAATTTGCCTTTTTAATGACGACAATCTCTCATGAGGCCAATATTATTACCGACGATGGTGAACGTCTTATCGTTGGTTTGACGGTTTTGTCGTTAGCATTTAGCCCCATTTGGTTGGCAATTGCCAGGCATTTTCAAGGTTTATCACGTGAAAACTCTGCTAGTTTGCAGGGTGTTTTAGGGTTTTTTGACAATCAGAAATTTACTAAAGTGAGGCACGAGTTTAAGCATCTTAAAAGGTTTTTTGGCTTTAAACCTCATCATAATGAAAAGTCTTTGTCCGTAAAATCAGAGGTCGTTAATGACCCAGAAGACTTAACGGAAACTATTTCTCCTCCTCGTGACCCAGCCTAATTTTGCTTTTGAAAATCAATACAAAGGTATCGTTGCCGGTATAGACGAGGTAGGGTGCGGCCCCTGGGCTGGCCCTGTTGTCGCAGCAGCTGTTATTATTGACCAACGTTTATTTCCGGAAAAGTTTGCGGAAACAATTAATGATTCAAAAAAACTGAGCAAGAAGAGGCGCGAAAGTTTATACCAACAGCTTATTCAGCACCCGTGTCTGACTTACCATATAGGCAGCAGCAGCGTTGAAGAGATTGACCAACTTAATATCAGCCGGGCGACAAAATTAGCGATGAAGCGGGCTGTTTCCGGATTGGGGGTAATCCCTGATCATGTGCTGATTGACGGTGTGCGTGACCCTGGTTTAGGTTTTTGTACCCAGCTTATTGTTAAAGGCGATCAAAAAAGTTTTTCAATTGCTGCGGCTTCGATTATCGCCAAAGTCAACCGTGATGAAATGATGAGCCAATTGCACCAAGATTTCCCTTTTTTTGGGTGGGATAAAAACGTTGGCTATGGAACGTTGGTTCATCGTCAAGGTTTGCAGCAACATGGAGTCACGGTCCACCATCGCCGAAGTTTTGCGCCTATTCGTAATTTGTTAGAACAGCTTTAATTTCCCCCCAAGAGCTTTGAAAAACCAGAAAAAACGTAATCAATTTATGTGAGGTTATCTCTATTATTTCTTTGATCGCCAGCGGCGCCAAATAACATAGAGCCCCACAATCGCAGCAATCGTCCCTATGCCAGCGAAAAGATACTTCTGGATAAGATCAAAGTGTTTAAAAACATCTTCCATCACGTCGCCCAACATGTAACCGCCGATACAACTGACAAGCGTCCAAATAAGGGCAGAAAGAAGATTTAAAGGAATAAACCGCCATAAGGGAATTTGTGCCGCCCCAATCACTATGGCACTGGTGACCCGAATGCCATAAATAAAACGACAACCGATAATGAACCACACATCAAATTTATGCAGCAAAGCAAACGCCCGGTTGGATGATTTTTTCAATTTTGGAAAGCGATCAAAAATGCCAGGGCCGTAATGACGCCCCAGGAAATAAAGCATTTGGTCGGCAAACACTGTGCCAATAAAGGCCACAATCATAATTTTATATAAAGATAAATACCCAAGATAGGCCATTGAACTGGCCGTTAAGATAACCGATTCCCCTTCGACCATAGAGCCCAAGAAAACGGCAATGTATCCCCAATTTTGAACCCATTGAATGAACTGTTCCAATAGCCGGGCCTTACTTCAATTTAATGTTTAAGTAATCTTGACCATAGCAAACAATTGCCGAAATCACAAACAATCAGGCTGTGTTGAAATTTTTATTTGCTATTTAGATAATATATATTATATAAAATGCATTGTTGTAGTCTTTAATGCGTAAGTATTGTGTTTATTAAAATTTTCTTTTTATTTTTATCTTGTTTTTATTTAAATTTAACGTGCAATGGTTCAGTTCTGGTTGATCATATGCCTGTGGAGATAATGGGCAAGGGGCACCACTTTGCCCCCCCTCCAAGGGGCCCTTCTTCCTCTTCCATGCAACTAAGAAAGCGCACTGCCTCCGCTGCCAACGAAGATGACGACGCTGATAAAGAGGTTCAAGAGCAGGAAGAGGTCCAAGAAGAGGGCAGTCCTCCTCGTGCAAAAAAGGCGCGCACAAAACAAAGCCCACAGGTAGGCCCATCCCCTTATTGTCAATCGGAAAGGCAGCATGGCTGTGAAGATCCAAGGGTTTTAAAAAGCAGTTTGGAATATGGTTACGGCGGACAAATCACAACAACAACTTGCGATGCTTGGCATGACAGGAATCTGAAAATTTTAGAGGCAATAATTAAAAAGAATGCTGGATTTTTCAAAAGAAGGAATGTTGCTTCACTGGGTATTCAGTTTGTTTATGAACATGAAGGTCGGTTTTATCTTTCTGGGGAATTTGACATAAATACCCTTTTCGTAAGCGGTGGAAAGCCCGTTTCTGAGCCTCTGGATCTGAAAGTTTCATCAGCTCCAAGTCGAATATTTCAGGCAAAAACCGTCCACAATTTCCTTGAAACAGGACATGGTTCCTCCAGTGTTACCAAACAAATGCGTGATAGGGTTTTAGGATATTACTCCGCAGCTACATCCACAAAGCTAAGGCCATCAACTTTGGCTGCCCGTCATAAAGAGGCTAACTTCGCCTATTTTTCTCCACAAGCACAAAAAACAAAAAAAGCGACAGGCCACGCTAATTCGCCTTTTGAAAGAGCTTACCTGCATAGTGAGCAGGCTATTTTACTTATGCTTGTAAGAACGCCTGAAGTTTTAGCATCTTTCCTTGCTCAACTACCTGCAGGTGCAACAGTTCATCAGGTCACATTGTTAATAGCCTCAAAGAACCAAATGTGTCGACAATGCGGAACTTGTTATAATGTTTCTAGTGATAAATCGGGCATTTTAAGAACAACTTTAGAAGACTATATTCAAAATTTCCCAGAAAAAGGTTTTAAAATTTGAGACTTTTAACCATAGATAGTTTTTGATATAATGCCCTGAGGTTTTTTAGAAGGAAGGGGCCTAGTTATGGCGAAATGTAAATTTTGTGAGAGCGAAGAGCATTATAAGAATGGAATTGTTAGAGGGCATCAACGT
>CAIVFQ010000108.1 GCA_903905285.1 uncultured Alphaproteobacteria bacterium | reverse complement strand
TATCATTTTTATCATTTCTAGGGGAGGGCTTTCCGGAAGAATGGTGGTTGTTGTTACATTCTTGTAGGTCTTCACTATCGCGGAAACAGGAATGATACCGTGGGGTCGTGTCAGTATCCTGGCTAACTGTGGGTTCGGCGGACGACGGCTTAGATAAAAACGCTTTGGTCCTGCTCCACTTACATCAAATGCTTCCTTCAACAAATAAGGATCATAAACATATTCTACAATCATTGCTTCTAGATTAAGGCCCAATCTGGCGTGCAATTCATCAGAGGGGGGCGTTGTCCTTGCAGAGGAAGAGAAAACATCACCGCCTTCATCAATTATTGATAATCCTTCAACCTTATCTATCACTCTTTCTTTTTCCCCTTCCGTTGCGTTGTTATGCACCGTCCACCCTTTGTAGGTTTTACCCAATTCCATGGCTTCGTTATGGACTTTTAGCAATGTCATCTTCGGGGCGAAAACGCTGAACACATCATTGACCAGGCGAAGGGTGTCGCGTCTGGTTTGCAAAAAATGTTGGAAGGCTGGGGTTAAGGATTCAAAGACCTCTTTTTTCTCATGTTTTTGAGCATGGGCAATAATGCCAGGTATAAGCTCTTGAGGGTCTTTTGTCGTATCACCCCACGCCTCTTCAAAGTCATCATCGTTCAACGCCTTCATAACCATTGCATCAATCGCCAATACGGCGGCCATGTGTCCGTTGAACCGTTCATCTGTTTGTAATCGGGTGGTAGTTTGGGCTCGGTCATAGCCTAAGTAACGGTCATGCAGCATATGACGCTGGCCCATAAATCTGTGGCGTGTGCGGGTAATGGAATGAATAATGGCTAATTCTTCTTCTGGTGTAGCCCTCTCTTCAGAAAGACCATGTTTCCCGGCGATGGTGGCTGAAATTTCGTCTGTGATGGCTTTGAATCCTGCATAATCTCCAGCAATATCGGCTTGATCCCGTTCATCTTCCAAATACTGAATCCAGGCCAAGGCACCCATTGGGGCCGGCTTTTGATAAACAGGTCTTGCGTCAGGCGCCGAATCAACAATGGTTGCAGCCGTTAAATAACCCGAGATTAACAATAAAAAAGCAACCAGGTAGGCAGAAAACTTAGAGTTCATTTGTGATATTCAGTGAAATAGAAATTATGGGGATTATATAGTCATGGACCTAGACTATTTCAAGGTTTTTTTTTATGCACGATTGAAAGGGGAAATAAAGATTTAGAAAGTCCAGTCTAATACACCCGTTGTTTAGGGGCCAAAGTATCGACGGCATCATTTAATGTTGCGAACCGAACAGGCCGTTTTTCAAAGCGCGGTTTTTTATCGGAAGTATGCCAATAAAGGGTGTGGTGCAGCCAGCGTTGGTCGTCACGTTTAGGATAGTCATCACGCGCATGGGCACCACGGCTTTCGGTTCGAAATTGGGCAGATCGAATGGTGGCCTGGGCCTGTAACATCAAATTTTCCAGCTCAAGAGCCTCTAAAAGGTCTGTGTTCCAAATCAGTGACCGATCATTGACCTGAATATCTGACAGAGTTTGGCTGAGCAACGTTAGCTGTTGAATGCCTTGTTCCAGTAAATCATGGTTGCGAAAAACAGCGCAGTGGTGTTGCATAACTTTTTGCATCAACAGGCGCAGTTGTCCGGTGGTGATAGTCCCTTTGGCGCAGCGCAGACGCTCGATGCGTATGAACGATGCTTCCCCTTGGTCTTTATTCAACGCACTGTGGGGTGCGCCCGGTTGAATAAGGTCTTTGGCCTTAAGGGCTGCGGATCGGCCAAAAACAATTAAATCTAATAAAGAATTGGTTCCCAACCGGTTAGCCCCGTGCACAGATATACAGGCCGCCTCGCCAATGGCCATTAATCCAGGGACAATGGTTCCGGTGTTGTCTTTAAGGACTTCTCCATGAATGTTTGTGGGGATGCCGCCCATATTATAGTGAGCAGTCGGTAAAACAGGAATTGGGTTTTTGGTGACGTCAATGCCGGCAAAAATGCGGGCTGTTTCAGAAATACCGGGCAACCGTTCCTTAATAACGGCGGGATCAATGTGTTCCAGGTGCAAATAAACATGATCCTGATGGGGGCCAACGCCACGGCCCTGCATAATCTCTGTCGCAATGGCACGGCTGGTCACATCACGGGATGCTAAATCTTTTGCATGGGGGGCATAATTTTGCATAAAGCGTTCGCCCTTGGCATTGGCCAGGTATCCCCCTTCACCCCGGGCGCCTTCGGTAATTAGACAACCCGACCCATAAATGCCGGTGGGGTGGAACTGGACAAATTCCATATTTTGCAAAGGCAGACCAGCCCGCAACACCATGGCATTACCATCGCCGGTACATATGTGGGCAGAGGTGCAAGAGAAATAAATACGCCCATACCCACCGGTTGCCAAAACCACGATATGTGCCTGAAACCGATGCAACGTGCCATCCTCTAAACACCAGGCAATCACGCCCACACACCGGTCATCCTGCATGAGTAAATCAAGCACAAAATATTCAATAAAAAACTCTGATTGATGCTTAAGGCATTGCTGATAAAGGGTATGAAGAATCGCATGTCCTGTACGGTCAGCTGCGGCACAGGCGCGCTTGGCAGGGGATTTTCCTTCCTCTAGGGTATGACCCCCAAAGGAACGTTGGTAAATTTTACCTTCATCAGTGCGGGAAAAAGGGACACCAAAATGTTCTAATTCTAAAACAGCCTCTTTGGCGTGGCGGCACATATAGGCGATGGCATCTTGATCGCCCAACCAATCAGACCCTTTCACCGTATCGTAAAAATGATAACGCCAATCATCGCCATCACCCATATTGTTCAATGCCGCACTAATGCCGCCTTGGGCTGCGACCGTATGACTGCGGGTGGGGAAAACTTTGGTGATGCAGGCTGTTTTTAAACCTTGTGCGCTCATCCCTAAGGTGGCCCGCAAGCCAGCCCCCCCGGCCCCAACCACAATGACATCATATTGGTGATCAATAAAACGGCTCATCGGTACATGATTCCTATCAAACTATAAAGGGTAACGGCCATCAGAAAAATCGCCGTCGTATAAACCAAGCCAAGGGCGACTTTGGCCTTTGAATCCCTGAGGTAGTCACGAATGATGACCTGGAATTCCGACATTGTATGGTACAAACCAACAGCGATGGTTAACCCTAAAAAAGCCGCAAGGGCGGGGTTTCGAAACATCATCATGACTTGGTGGTAGTTTGAACCTTTTAAGGTTAACAAGAAAATGCCTAAGAAGGGCAGGGTGACCGTTAAGAACAGGGACGAGAGTCTGTGCAGTTGCCAATGATGATGGGGTTTAAGTTTCATAAGAATATCCAAATGATAAAACTGGTGAAAAAGGTTAACGCCAATGCCAGCCAACCACTGCGATAAACATCTTTTAAATCCAAACCCCAACCGCAATCCCAGCATAAATAGCGAATACCGCTAAACAGGTAATAGTTTAAGGAAATAATCAAAAGCATAACCATCGTTTTCATTGGCCATGTGGCAAGAAAATCTGTAAAAATTTCATAACTGTGGGGCCCTTGGTTTAGAATAAACAACCAGGCAACAACACCGACAATAAACCCCAACAAGGCCATGCCCGCTAACCGATGCAAAATCGATAACACAGATGTCAGTTGCCACCGGTAAATCTGTAAGTGGGGGGAAAGGGGTCGTGAATCCATGAAGGACTCCAAGAGGGCTTATTTTTAATAAAATTATAGGATTAAAATTTTTGAAATGGCAAGGGGTTTGACTATGCTTTTTGAGCCCAATGAAGGGCGACAATCCCGCCCGACCAATTTTCAAAACTAACTTGTTGAAAACCAGCTTGCTGAATGTCTTGTTGCCATTGTTGTTGATTGGGGAATTGGCGAATACTTTCCACCAAATATTGATAGGCCTCTTGGTTGTTTGATACCCATTGGCCAACTTTTGGTAGAATCCGAAAGGAATATGCATCGTAAAGTTTTGCTAAGGGCGCGATGGTCACCTGACTGAATTCTAAACAGAAAAACCAACCCCCTGGTTTTAAAACGCGCCAGGCTTCTTTCAAAGCTTGAGGTTTATCGGCGATATTGCGCATGCCGAAGGCAACAGTATAAATATCAAAACTGTCATCGGGCCAAGGCAACTGTTCAGCATTGCCACAAAACCAATCTAAGCCTTTTAACAACCCTTGATTTATGGCTTTATCGCGACCCTCTTCCAGCATCGACGGTGTTAAGTCACAAACAGAAATTTCTAATCTTAAATGGGGATATGCTTTTTGTAATTGCAACGCGATATCACCAGTTCCCCCGGCAACATCTAAAATACGGGATTCAGGCTGAAGCGGTAAACGATGGATAAACGACTTTTTCCAGCACCGATGTAGGCCCAGGCTCATCAAGTCATTCATCAGGTCATAACGATAGGCAACCTTAGAGAATAAATCCTTAACCCGTTCGGTCTTTTCGCTGAACGGGATGTGTTCAAAACCAAAGTCGGTTAACGGTTCTTTCACGGTCTAATTTCCCTCTTTCGCATCGGCATCCAAATCCTTAATAAGGTGAATGCCCAGTTTGCGGGCAACGTCGATGTTCACTTTCAAGTCAACCTTGCTTGGCCATTCTACTGGAATCTGCTTAATGGGCAGACGATCCTTTAAAACTTTGATAATCATTTTTCCAGCCTGACGCCCCAAAGCATACTGATCAGGTCCTAAGGCTGCGACTGCACCCCTGCTAATAAAGTCAATATCACTGACAAAAACAGGAATGTTGTTTTGATCGCCGATCTTGGCGACCGCATCAAAAGCAGCCAGAGCCGTATTATCATTGTTGATAAACATCGCATCAACTTTACCAACCAGGTTGTGGGCGGCGGCTAGGACTTCACCGGTTTTACTGGCGGGTGCTAATACCAAAGTAATGCCGTATTTCTTCGCACTTTCTTGCATTTTTTCAACCAAGGTCACAGAGTTTGATTCCCCTGGGTTATACAAAATACCCAATTTCTTCAACGGCTTTAAAATCTTCAAAAAGGCCTCAAACTGTTTGTCGACATCAATATAATTGGAAACCCCCGTAACATTTGAATCTGGCTTTTGCGGGTTGGTTACCAGCTTGGCCGAGACAGGGTCTGTGACAGAGGCGAAAATAACAGGAATATGAGGGGGTGTTTGTGTGACCTGAGCGGCGGCCTGTGACGGTGTTGTCCCTAATGCCACAATCAAGTCAACTTTTTGGCCGACAAACTTTTGCGCCACTTGGGCTGCCAAAGCTGGATTGCCTTGAGCAGATTCGTAAAGCCATTGCATCGTTTCCATAGGAATAAGGCCAGCTTCTTTTAATTCATCCAAGACACCCTGCCGTGTTTGATCTAACGCAGGATGTTCAATCACTTGAATGACACCGATTGTAAGCATGGGTGCTGTTGGTTGGGTTTGATCATCACGCAACAATTTTTTAGCAGTCATCAAAATGCCGCCCATGACGGTGGCAACAATCAACCATTTTAGAATTTTAAACATAGAATACTCTCCGCTTTAAGGTTGAGGCTTTAAGGTTGGGGGTTCAGATTGAGATAGGGGTTGAATAAGGTAATCAGCTTTTTCGATAAGGTCAGGTTTGATAACAATGCCTAAATCTTGGGCCACCTTAAGATTAAGAACCAAGACATTTCTATTGGCCATTTCAACAGGCAGGTTTTTAATAGGCTGCCCCTTTAAAAGTTTTATAACGATCTGACCAACTTGCTGACCAATAGCATATTGATCGGGCGCAATACAGGCCAAACACCCTCTGTTCACTGATTCAGGGTCAGATGAAAAAACTGGTAATTTGTGCGTTTTAGCCGTTTTCAAAACGGTCTCTAATGCTGAAATGACCGTATTATCGTTGGGTAAATAAATGGCTGACACTCGTCCGACCAGCGACTGAACCGCGGCGGCAACCTCGGTTGTGTTGCTGGCGGTGGCGTGGATAACCTTTAGATGATGAACACCCAAAGCCTGAGTCATTAATTCGACCAACCGAACAGAGTTAGCCTCCCCCGGGTTGAAAATAATTCCAATTGTCTTCAAAGGTGCGTCTGGCAAAATATCAACAATCAATTGAGCCTGCGCCTTTACAGGGGCCAAATCACTAACGCCTGTAATATAGGGACTTTCCTTTGTTGGTAACAACTTGGCAGTTTCAGGGTCAGAAACAGCAGCAAAAACAATAGGCAAATCACGGCCTTTCGCCACATTATAAACACTTTGTGCTGATGGTGTTGTAATGGGAATCATCACCACCGGGTTTAAGCTGACAAACTTCGTGGCTATTTGCGTTGCGGTTGCTAGGTTTCCCTGGGCATTTTCAAATAAGATATCAACAGGTTTTATGTGTTGTTCTTTGAGTTTTTCTGGGGTTAGTTCATCCATAATGCCCTGGCGAATTTCGTCTAGGGAAGGATGAGGGGCAATTTGCGTAATCGCAATGATTCTGGATGGCCGGCTGGCATCAGACTCTGTTTTTTCTCTGTTAAGAAAAATTGCTAAGAAAATTAAAATTCCAGTTAAAAAACCGAAGAAGACGAATTTACGGATTGGACCAAATTGGGTAGAAAACATTTTTATCTCTCATCTTAAAAAACGTCGCCAAAAATAGTGTTTGTGGGCGACAGACATCACGAAACCGAAGGCTGTAGTTTAGCAGCCGGCTGGCCATCGCCAATGTCGTTTTAAGATGATTAAAGACACAAATAACCTTTCTAATAGATTCCCCTTCAGAATAAAAGTTGTCAGCTAAAAATGCAACAAGTTTTGAAAAATTTTGAAAAAGCTGCCAAATTTATAAACTCCAACGGAAGAAGAATTTCGGTATTTTCATTCCGTTGGAGTTTATTGCGATCATAAATTAAGGGGACCACAAGAACGAGTGACCATCTCGGTACCATGCATCAAACGCTCAATCAGACGCATAACAGGATTTCCAACACGCTCAACGCACATAACTCCCAATGAACCATCAGCCTCTTCCGCAACAAGATTCCAACGTGTTAGCTTGATTAGTTGTTCAAATTCTGGGCCTTTAATAACTTTTTTACCACCCAAAGCCTTTAAGGCGCAGGCTATGTTACGTTCAAATGGTGTTGGGTTTTGACTTTCTTTAAGAACATAAGATGTTGCTACTGAATTGAAGATGTTAAAAAAGCAAAAGCCATTCTCAGTGTAATGGAAATGAGTGACACTGCCAACACAATCTGGGAGCACGCACTTTTGCGAATTTTCCCATTTAGTTCTTTTTGAAATCCAAGGCAACCAGCGTTTTGTTTCTGCATTATGGCAAACCTCTAAGACTGTTTCTGTTTCTACATCAAAACCAACCAGAGCAGTACGCGAATCATTTTTTCTGTAAACAACTTCAAAAGTACCATCTGGCATCACCTTATGAACCGTTTGCTCTCCATAATGAGGTCGATTAATCCAATACCGAAGACCATCAGAACCAAATAAAGGGGTGCCAAGTTCAACACCTTCACACATAACGCTGTATGTAGCGCTTATCCAATTGTATGCCAGACACCTTTTAGCCCCGTCCTTGTGTGCTCCTATATAAAGAACTGGTTCCGTCGGATGAACTGCTTGCACATAAACACTACCTTGATCGGTGATGGCAAAATCAGACTGGGTTCTTACATTAAAAACATGAACTACACTTGTGCGATGTCCCTGGTTTTCTGGCAGACCAGATTGGATACATAAATAATCTTCAGATAGTGCTAAAAATTTTGTCGGACACCTACCTTCTTGAGGCAAACGGAGAAGTTCCTTTTTTATTCCAAGTTCGCGAACGTTTTGAACACTAACGCATAATGACTGGGGGTTCAGCGTATAAATAAGATCACCCTGAACAGCAATAAGCTCTTTTGAAGGGGATCTGTTCTCGAGTTTATAAAATTCACTACGATCAGCGGGCGTATCTGTTGCTGACAGATCAACATTGAAGATTGCCAAGATAGCCATCCCCCATTGAATAATTCTCTTTCCCATAAAATAATTCTCCTCTAAGTAGATTGACAACCAATCGTTTTTGGTTAAAGAAGGTTATGGTGTGTTAAGAAATATAAATCAAGTTTTTTTTATTAGGATTCTTCTAATAATCCCAAAGGAAATACACAAACCACGCGTGTACCTTGATGGGGGGCTGATTCTATGGTGATGCTTCCGCCATGCAATTCTATTATATGTTTGGCCAGCTGCAGACCAAGACCTGGATTGCTTTGGCTGCTTTTATAATCTAAATTCTCAAGAATTTTTTGTTGTTCATCTGTGGGAATGCCGATACCAGTGTCCTCAATAACAAGCTGGCAATAATCAGGCGTTTCCAACGAAAGCGCGGCTTTTAGGGTGATTTTCCCGCCAGCGGGTGTAAATTTAATGGCATTACCTAAAAGGTTGGCGACAGCATGTTGTAGCCGCTGTGTATCAATCTTTATGCTTTGTGAACCTAAAAGATTTTCAACGATTAGTGTCACCTCTTGTTCTTTCGCCCGGCTTTCAACAAGGGTCATTGTGGTTTTTAAAAAGTCCTCCATTGCGACGGTTTGATAATCAAGAACCAATTTGCCGGCTTCAAACGTTGCCAGTTCAATCATGTTATCGATTAGTCCCGTTAACCGTCCTGCCGATGTTGCAATGTTTTGAGAATAATCACGCTGGCGATCATTTAAAGGTCCAAAATATTGATTAAGAAGAATTTCATTAAAACCATGAATCGAACTTAACGCTGCCCGCAGTTCATAGGCCACATGGGAAACAAAATCAGATTTAAAACGATCTTTTTGTTCTAGATTTAAAGCGCGGCTTTTCAGACTTTCTTCAAAGCGCCAGCGATCTGAAACATCAACAAAGGTTAGCAGATTGGCCCCATCGGGCAGGGGAACATAAGTATATTCAATCATTCGTTCGCCCCTTAAACGAAACTGGCCTTGGCTTGCACGGCGATTAATGACCTGATCAATCATTCTTCTTCGCCAAGTGCGACTTTCCTGTGGGTCGATAAAAAGGGGTGAAATGCTTCTTAAAATTTCACTGATATGGCGCCCTGGTTCGATGGCTTCAGGTTCTAAGTTCCAAATTTTCCCCATAGCCGGATTAGAAAGCCTGAGGCGGTTATCGGTGCCGAAAACAACCAACCCTTCATACAAATGATCCAGTGTTTCTTTTTGAACGGCAACCAAGGTATTATAACCGCGCTCTAAACTCAGCTTATCTGTCATATCATCAAAAACAAAAATTAACCCCCCCAATGGGTGAGGGGCAATGACCGTTCTTAACGTTTGCCCGTCTGGCAAATGCAGCAATTCGTGGATAGGCTGCATCAAATCTTTAAACAAAGCCAGGCTTTGATGTTTGTAATCAAGGAAATTAGAATACTCAGGCAGCTTACGCCGTTCACGTAAATTTTCTAAAATCTCGCTGTAGGTTGGTTGGGTACATAACCAATTCTCATCAAAGTCAAACAGTCTGAAATAGGCCTGGTTAAAAAAAGTTAGCCTTGTTTTTTGATCATAAATCGCAATAGGCACTGAAATGTATTGCAAAACTTCGTGCTGAGCTGTGGTGTTTTGATGGTATTCATTTTCCGCCGTTTCAATCGCTGTAATATCAAGCGCATAGCCAACGGTCATGCCAAGGTTTTTAACAGGAATTTCGCCTATCTCTAACAGACGGCGTTCCCCTTTGATGACTTTGTGGGCGGTCATAATCTGGGGCGTGTTGGTTAATAAAGCCTGTTTTGACAGCTCGTAGGTATTGCAGGATTGACCCAATTCTATTAATTCAAGATTTTCTGCCACGACCTGATGAACGCTGGTTTCTAATGTTTGGGCATATTGCGTATTGCAATAGCAAAGGCATCCCCTTTGGTCGCGGTACCATAGGGCGAAGGGAACATGATTCACAAGGGTTTTTAGGGCATCTATTTGACGTTGTTGTTTTTCATTTTGTGTCTGTTGATGGTGTCTTTCTGTAATCTCAACAGTTATGTCTTTGAGGGATAAGAAAATAATTTCAGTCGGTTGCGGGGAAAAAGACGAAAAGATTTTCCCATGAATATCTAGATAAACTGTGTCATTAAGGATGGAAAGGTTCAGCTGAAATTGCCCCCCAAAATCATGCAAATGATCTAGGGATTTTTGAAACGGATTAAACGAAGAATCGCTTAAAATTTTCAACAGGTCTTTTAACGCAACAGGATAACCAACCTCAAGCTCCAGCAGTTTATAAAAACTTTCAGAACAATGAACAAAGTCCTCACCCCTGTACCAATAACACCAAACCTCTTGCAGATGAGAAAGAATGAAATGACTGATGTCACGATCGGCCCTTAAGGTTTTTTGATCCTTATAAAAAACACGAAGGTGATAAACAAAAAAGAGCCCGACTCCTATAATTCCCAGGCTTAACAGCCCAAGCCAAATACTAAAGTCTATCTCCATTAATTCTACCCACATATCTTTGAAACACTTATAGTCTAGGCAGAAATCAGACGGTTTTTAAACAGCTGATTTCAGGCACCGTTCTTTCCTTAAAGATTTGCACTGTTTTAAGATCAGTCTCAGGTTCCATAAGCCAACGGTAAAGGTATAGAAACCGAACGCCACAGCCATTATCAATAAAGGCCCTAAAAACTGGGGATGAATGGCAGGCTTGGCAAAACGCAACAGGCTGGCTGGTTGATGCAGCGTATACCACCAGTCAACCGACCATTTGATGATGGGCACATTGACCCACCCCAAAACGACTATGATCGATGCCATTGACAGCAGCTTGGGCTGATCAATTTTGTGGGCTAAGTTTAAGTACCCTAAATACAGAAAAAACAAAATAAGCATTGATGTTAAGCGGGCATCCCATACCCACCAGGTGCCCCATGCGGGTTTGCCCCATATCATGCCGGTTATTAAACTTGTTAAGCAAAAACAGGCGCCAATGGGGGCCAAGGCTTTTGTTAAATAGAAATAAAGGGGGGCGCGGGTGATCAGGCCAGCAGCCGATGATAGCGCCATTAAAGTATAAACCCCCATTGCCCACCAAGATGCTGGCACGTGAACGAACATAATCTTAACCAAATGGCCCTGTTGATAATCGGCAGGGGTGAACGCCAGACCCCAAATACCGCCAAACAAGAACAGAAGGGCTGTTAACCCAAACCCCCAAGACATGAATTGTTTTGAAAAGGTTAAAATATGGAGAGGTTTTATCAGACGCACAAAAAAGTTGGTAGTAGCCGGTGGGAGCATGAAAGTCAAAATATTAAAAGGAATTAAGCCTTTTTTAACGAAGTGCGTGGTTAAATAAAATAGATATTTTTTTTAGAAAGAAAAAACGATGTTAAAAGCTATTTTAGTAAAATTAAGTCTTATCACTGTGGCAGCCTCTTTCGTGCTGAGTTTTAGTGGAACAGAAACTATGGCAGCAAAGTGCAAAAAAGAATGTGCTTCTATTGCCGATAAAGCTGCTCACAAAGTCTGTATGAAAGATTGCAAAGGAAAGAATAAGGCTGCTGGAGGCGGAAAGCATAAAGGACAGGAGAAACCCGTCGCTGCCACAGCCGCAGCGAAATAACTCAAATAGTGGTTTTGGAAATGGTGGGCCCTGAAGGATTCGAACCTTCGACCCCCTGATTAAAAGTCAGATGCTCTACCAACTGAGCTAAGGGCCCTAATTTTCCAAAATTTTCATGCGCAAGGCACCCCTCCTTTATAGGGCACCCGTCTTGCGGGCGTCAAGGCATTCTTGAAAAATAGTTATATAAAATTATATAGAATTTATGAAAAATAATGGGTACGCAGGCGTTTCAAGGTATGGTATAAATGAAGGAGGTTTGCTGTAGATGATCTCTCAATAGAAATAAGGGTATATGTTTTCAAAGCTTTCAAAAATTCTAGAATCCAGGCGATTTTTCCAACAAAACCGTAATGCTACCTTGATGCTTGTTTTGGGGGTTATTATCGGCTTGTTGATCATTTGGTTAATTTTTAAGTCGATGCAACCTGTTGTTCGAACTTTTTGTGCCTATGTCTTGGAAAATCAAGATGCTGGTGCTAATCGGCAAAGTCGTGTTGTAACAGTTGAAGGTGAAGTTGTTAAAGCAGGATCAATGACCAAGCGCATATCGACTGTGGGGAAAATCAGTGCGAACGCGTCGGTTACTCTTAAGTCAGAGATGAGTGGTAAGATTAAGGAAATTTTATTTACCGAAGGGGCGTCTGTTAAAAAAGACCAGCCTATTATCCAGTTTGAAGATGCAGACGCCAAAGCTGAGCTAAAGCTCGCCGAGGCTGACGTTCTGTTAAGGAAAGCTGATTTAGAGCGTACGGAAAAGCTGCACCAACAAAAAATTGGCAGCACCAAAGAATTTGACAAAGCCCGTGCTGAATTCACCATGGCTGAAGCGCGTTTGGATTCTGCCAAATCAAAACTTGATAAAACTCTTATTAAAGCACCCTTTGAGGGAACAGTTGGTTTAATTAACTTAAGTGTTGGTGCCTATGTTCAGGCTGGCCAAGAATTGGTGACCATCGTTGATGCCACACCCATTAGAGTCGAATTTAAAGTCCCAGAAAAAAACATCCATGATATTGGGGTGGGGCAAGCCATAGAAGTCAGGATTGATGCGTTTAAAGACCAGGTTTTCAAAGGCGCCGTCGAGGCTGTTGATGCCCAGGTTGAAGCCGAAAGCCACAGTATTGCTTTGAGGGGTTCCATTCCTAACGAAGATCTTTTATTGCGCCCTGGCTTGTTTGCAAACATCAGCCTTATTATTGGTGAGCAAGGCGATATCATTCAAATAGATGAGGCTGCTGTTGACCGTGAAGGCGAAATTGAATTTGTCTGGGTGGTTGAAAAGGGTAAAGCTGTTCGTCGCCGTGTCTTAACGGGTATTCGTGAGAACGGGAAAATGGAAATTATCGCTGGTGTTCGCGCTGGTCAAATTGTTGTTATAGCGGGACAATTAAAATTAAGCGATGGTGTTCGGGTTAAGCTTTCAAACTTAGAGCCGGAGGAGGCTGAGAAGAAAGCCTCGTCACCAGAGGGTGAGACACCAAAATCTGAAGGGGCGTCGACAGCTGAAACGCCGGCTTCACCGTCGCCCGCAACGCCGGCACCTTCCGACAAAGATGCTGCTCAAAAAGACGCAGCAACCAGCCCTAAAGAAGCCTCAGCCCAAAAGTAATAAAACGAAATTGGATCAGAAACGATGAAAATATCAGAAATTTGTATTCAAAGGCCCGTTTTTGCCTGGGTGATGACATCGGTTATCATTGTGGTAGGTTTGGTTGGTGGGTATCGCTTGCCCTTACAACAATACCCCAAAATCGAACGGTCTTTTATTACAATTGAAACCAGCATGCCTGGTGCAGGCCCTGAAATTGTGGAAGCCCAGGTTACTCGCGTTATTGAAGATTCCATTGCTGGTATTGAAGGCATTGAAAGTATTACATCGGTCAGCAGCACTGAAGACAGCAAGGTTACCTTAGAATTTCGTGCCGAACGTCGCATAGAAGACGCAACAAACGACATTCGTGACCGATTAAGCAAGTCACGCGACAAATTACAAGATGAATCCATTACTGAACCTATTTTAACGAAGTCACGCGCCGAAGAAAAAGCAATCATGACGCTGGCCTTAACCAGCGACAGCATTCCTGCCAGTGAACTGTACGATTACGCAGAACGCGAAATTCGAAAAGATTTAGAAGCCCTTCCTGGTGTGGCGCGCGTTGATGTTTTGGGTGCTGGTCAGTATGAAATGAACATCTTCTTAGATCCTGTCCGGTTGGCAGCCTACGGCATTACGGTTAATGAAGTTTTAACCGCGTTAAAAAGGCAAAGTATTGAAAAGCCAGCGGGTAAAATTGTCAGTCGTGATCGTGAATATTTGGTTACCACGGTGGCAAAACTAGAAAAACCAGAGGAATTTGAAAACCTGGTTATTATAAACCGCAAAGATTATCTGGTTCGTTTAAGGGATATTGGCCGGGCCGAGATTACCTCGAACGATCGCAAAACCCGTACTCGCTATAATGGTAAACCAGGTATCAGCATTGGTATTGTTAAACAATCAACATCCAACCCAATTGACGTTGCGCGTGGCGTGAAAAAAGAATTGGAAAATATAACAAAACACTTACCCGAAGAAATGTCGATTCACACAGGAAGCGACCGTACTGTTTACATTGAAAAATCAATTCAAGAAGTTTACAAAACCATTTTTGAAGCGACAGCCCTGGTTATTTTGGTTGTCTTTTTATTCTTGCGATCGGTGCGGGCCTCGTTGATTCCTCTGATCACCATTCCTGTGTCGTTGATTGGTGCCTTGTTCATTATGTATTTGTTAAACTTTAGTATTAACATGTTCACGTTGATGGCGATGGTGTTAGCAATTGGCTTGGTGGTTGATGACGCGATTGTGGTGTTGGAAAACATATACCGTTATCTGGAAAAGGGTTATAAACCCTTTGAAGCTGCTGTGCGCGGCATTCGGGAAATCAGTTTTTCTGTGGTTGCCATGACATTAACCTTAGCTGCTGTTTACGCGCCTGTTTCGTTGGCCCAAGGGTTGACAGGTAAATTATTGACGGAATTTTCCATTACGCTTGCTGGTTCGGTTATTTTGTCAGGGTTTGCCGCCTTGACGTTATCGCCGATGATGTGCGCGCGTATGTTAAAAGCGCATAAAAAAGCAGAGGAAGACGGCCCTCACCAGTTAGAGCTTTTGCCATCCTTTAATCCCCTAACAAGGTTGATTAATAAATTCCGCAGCGATGCATGGTTGGTGAGAATTGAAAATGATTATGACCGTTATTTACGCCTGGCTTTATCTTACAGTCATTATGTCATCATGGCCGCGTTTGCGTTTGCCTTTGTTGGTTATATTGTTCACCAAAACTTACCATCTGAATTGACCCCCCGTGAAGACCAGGGCTGGATTAACTTGGAAGGTCAATCACCACAAACAGCCACGTTGGAATACACTGAACGGTATGTGAATAAGATTGATGAAATATTGAGCGGCGTTCCTGAAATTGAACGTCGTGTAACCCAAATTGTGAACCCCACTTTTGATGGCAGTATTCAGCTTAAAGCTGACCGTGTGCGCTCAACCGATGAAATTACCCAGGAACTTCGTAAAAAGTTTGAAGAGATTACGGGTGTAGAAGCCAAGATTAACAGCGGTTCTTCGGGTATTAGTGGCGATGATAACCGCGCCGTTCAATTCGTTGTGCGCGGTAACAAGTCTTATCGTGAATTAAAAGACATTGCCCATAACATGACGGCGTCTCTTTATATGTCAGGTAAGGTGTTGGCAGTTACCTCAGAAATCCGGGGTGATACCGAAGATTTCACCGTCAGCATTATTCGTGACAAGGTGTCATCGTTAGGCATTGAGCCAGCCACAATTGCGGAAACCATTGATGCTTTGATTCGTGGGCGTAAAGCCAACACCTTTAAACGTGATAACAAGATTTATGATGTGAAGGTTGAGGTTGAAAACAGTGCCCGTGCAAGCCCCCATGACATCACCAATTTGTTCGTCAAGTCTGCTGATAAAGGCAATAAAGAGGGAACTTTGGTGCCTTTGTCCGAGCTTGTTCGTGTCCATTCGCGCGCTGGGCCTATTGAAATTCATCACCATAACCGAACCCGTGCTATTACCATTAATGCCTTCTTAAAGCCTAATGTTAGTGTTGGTGATGGTGTGGAAATTGTATCGCACATAGCCGCTGACGTGATGCCATCTGATGCGCGTATGGACTTTATTGGTGACACCAAACGGTTCTTAACAGAAAGCAAGACCATGCAATTCATCTTTGCCTTGGCTTTGTGCTTTATTTACTTGGTGATGGCGGCCCAATTTGAAAGTTGGCGCGATCCGTTTATTATTATTCTCAGTGTGCCGTTGTCGTTAGCCGGGGCCGTGATAACCCTAGCGCTTATCAGTGGGGGTACATTGAATTTGTATTCTAACATTGGGTTAGTCACCTTGATTGGGTTAATCACCAAGCATGGTATTTTGATGGTTGATTTTGCCAATAGCCTGCGGGACGAGAAGAAAATTTCTGTTTCGGAAGCAATTATTGAATCTTGCCGTTTACGTTTGCGTCCTATTCTCATGACTACTTTTGCGATGGTTTTAGGGGCTCTGCCTCTAGCCTTTTCAGGAGGAGCCGGTGCTGAAAGCCGCCGTCAATTAGGCTGGGTCATTGTGGGTGGTATGACGATTGGAACTATTTTTACCTTGTTTGTGGTGCCAGCCTTTTACACCTATTTATCATCTAAAAAGCGTAAATCCTTGGTTGATTTAGATTTTCCTGGTGACATCACTGTCAAGGCTTGAAACTCCAAAAACCACCATTCCGCAGCTGTTTGATCGCGATCTGTATAAAAGACGCCGTCAGCAGCTGCGTAGCGATTCAATCTATTTCAAGCTGTCGGCGGAAATTTCTAAACGCCTTCAAGAACGCCTGTCGAGCCTTAATCAGGGCTTTCAAACCGTTTGCCAGATCGGCCAAGATCAACATCTTTTACAACAGTATTTAACAAACTTTAAAAAAACTGACTTTTTTGTTCAGGAAGGCGAGACGCTTCGTTTTGACGAAGAGGCCCTTCCTTTTGCTGCTAACAGTTTTGACTTAATTCTGCATGTCTTAAGTCTGCACGCCGTTAATGATGTCCCGGGTGTGTTAGCCCAAACCTTACAATGCTTAAAACCAGACGGTCTGTTTCTGGCAGCCTTTATTGGTGAAGACAGTTTTCAAGAATTGCGAACGGTTTTAGAAGCAGTTGAGTTGGAACATTATCAAGGAATCAGTCAACGCGTATCACCTTGGATTCGCACGCGAGATGCGGGGTCTTTGCTGCAGCGGGCTGGCTTTGCAATGCCCCTTACCGACTGTGACCGGTTAGAGATTTTCTACCCGACTTTAACGATGTTACTTCAAGACCTAAAACAAGCCAAGGCAACCTCTTTTTTAATGAACCGCCAAACGCCACCGTTAACACGTTCGCTGCTTTCTAAGGCTGAAAATCTGTATAAGGAAAGGTTTTGGGATGAGGCTCAATGCGGCATTAAAGTCAGTATTGATATTGTGTATATGACAGGGCGGCGACCCTCACCAAACCATCAAAAGGCTTTATCTCCGGGAAGTGCCAAACATCATTTATCTGATTTTTTGTGAATGTGATTCATTGGTCAGCCTAGATGGTTTTCACTAGGGAAAATCTACGTACGCAGCTGTTCTTCTGGATTTTAAAATACACAAAATATTTTTTTCAGGTATAAGTGGCTTTGTTTAAAGTTACTTCATAAGGAATTTCTGACCGTGTCTGTTGTTTTTTCGCGTTATATGCGTTTTATAATTATACCAACTTTGTTTTTATCTTCTGTTACGCCTCTTTCATGCAGTGTGGATGATCTGAGCGCTGTTCAAGTTGCCAGAACTATTGCGGTTGTAAACGAAATGATTGGAATGTTTCACAAATTATTTAATCCCCACTCGGCAGAACCTGCGGCTTCTACAACCGTTCAGCAGGCTGTGGAAATTATAACAGGCAACGGCATTCCTGCCCCCTATATTAACACGTGTGCCTGAACTTGTTGGCAATTCACCCTCGGACCATTCACAACTTACAACTTCCGAATCTAACACGATACGGCAGGCAGCTGTTCTTGTTGGAATGCAACAACGCCCACAACATTTTTCATCTTTAGAATTTGGGGAAGAGGTGTCACCCGATACTTCCCTTGATATTGCGGCCAATTTTTTACGGGAATTTACCGGTGGCCCTTTAGATGCATTGTTACCGGGCATTAGGCAAGCTGCTGAAGAAAATATCCCTGATGCGTCCCAGAGATCAGCAGGTTTGGAATTTATGAATGGTTTGGCAGGGATCTTAAAATGGGTGGGATCAGATGATGTGCACAATCCAGAGAAAAACCCTTTGAATAAACATGTAACTCCTGGCGATATTGATCGAGCGATTGAATTAGAAAAGTGGCTTGAAGAAAATCGCGGTCATGAATATTATGACGCAGCTCAACGCCAATTTATGGAGCTTGATCGCCGGATAAAAGCGGCTCGTAGTCAGGCGATGGAAGAGGGGGGTCAGTACGTTTTTTCGTTGTTAAAACGCATGGATCCTAGGCTCGGTGGAATGGAAAATCCATCGGATATTAGAGATTATAAAAAAGAAGAATGGGCTGAAACTGAACGTCAAGAATTTGAAAATTATGTTTTAACCGAATTTGGAAAATCAGATATTTTTGAACCGAATTTATTGCGGAGTTTTTGGGAAAAGATAGAACGGAATCAATATGGTAAAGTTTTTTATCGTATCGTTTGTGAAAGCTTTGCCGGATACCAGGACAGCCGGCTTCACCAAATGGTGAAAAAAATATGGTTGGCATCACACTTAGATACAATCCATCACCAACCACAAGAGGCCAGAACACGTATGCCGGCAGCCTCTATTGATGGTCTTTTTGGACCAAATTTTGGTTACAAAATGGAAAGATCAGCGGCCTATCAAGGATGGATAGAAAACCCCCTTGTTCGTGCAAGCGGTGATGTGATTATGGACGCCTTTCACTGGGTGGTTGATTTTGGATGTGCTTTAGATGAAGGGGTGTTTTTAAAGCGTCTAGAGACATATTTATGGGGCAGTGAACAAGCCAAAAAAGATCAGAGGTCATCCACCCATGAATACGATAGTTTTCTAATTCCTTTTCAACTTTATCTGTTGGAAAATACTTTCGGCACACCCTTTGTCCAAGGCCGCAAAAAAACCATTCCTGGGGAATTGAAAAAAGCAGATAGTAAAGAAAACCTGATAACCATCGCCCGCCAAGCATTAGCAGATTTCAAAACTGTTGCGCACAACATGCTTGCTCTTCGGCCAGACGGCCAAACATTGACGAAAAAAGATCTTCAGAGTGGGCTTGTCTTCGGCATTGGGTTTAACGGAAAATTGTTTGATAGTCCGAATCATTCCGCAAGGGAAGAGGATGAAATCTGGTTAACATTCTCTGATTCAAGAAGGGACAATGGCGGATCTGTATTGTTATCATTTCTGAAAGATGTTGCAAAAAAGCGTTCTCGTCGTTTAACTGTCGGGGCTGATCCTGCACGTAATTTTGATCGGTACAAGCCTCTTATCCGACGGCATCTAAATCAACAAATTCAAGACGCATATTATGTGCCTGATTCACATTGGGATGCGCATATGCTTGATTATACTCAACAGAAGCGCACCTTGTTGGAAAGGTTTATGTCTCAGCTTGAACAAGATATTCCTTTTGATTATTTGAGCCCGGCTTTTAAGAAATGAGTTCAGGATGCCTCAAATTGGTATTCCCTTCCCCCTAAGGTTAAGGTTCAAACTGCCCCTGACATGCCAAAAGGGGAACATGTTGTTCAAGACGCTGCACGAAACCTATTATTTGATGCCTTGAACCGCCGTTCATTTTCAAGGGAACACCCCGGGCTAACGCCGATTCTATTTTTGCATTGGAAACAGGCAGTATTGGAACGATTCGCTGGTCATGAAGCAGTGACGTCTGCAATTAAATTGGCGCAAGAATTTGAAGATTTCTCAGACGGAGATCTTGAAGAGCAAGTTGCCAGTGCGATTGATGAACTTGCGGCCCATGTTCATCCCGAACTAAGGACCATTTGGGAACCAGTTATAGATGCTTTTTTTGAAAAATTTTTAGAAACAGAAGTTGAACGCCTAGACCATGAATTAGAGACAGCAGGACAGAAAATTAAAAACACCAAAAAGTCATTGGAAAGATTGAAGTAACTACCCAGGTTTATTGTGGGCAGAACTGAGGATTTAGGATGGCATGAAAGATATTAAACCCCTGTTTGCGTCTCGTTGAGAGAAAGCCTCGAATTAGGCAAAAGACTTCGGCTCCTCGGGTTGTTCTGAATCCTCC
>CAIVFQ010000107.1 GCA_903905285.1 uncultured Alphaproteobacteria bacterium | reverse complement strand
TTCGCCTCATTTGAGTATAGCCCTTTACTAGAGTGAACATCACGATTAAATTCATCATAAGTTGAGCAGGCGTAAGAAAAAGTTTTAAACAAAAAAACAGAAGGGCTGTATATTTTGGTTATGTATATTGAACTTATGAATCTGCCTCGAGTTTTCTATAAAGAACACTTGGAAACAATAAACGGTATAAAATTTACTCACCGAGAAATAGATATTATTGCCTTTACGTTAACGAGAAGATCATCAAAAACAATAGCTCCGTTGTTATCGATTTCTCCAAGAACAGTTGAGAATCATATAAGCAACATAATGATGAAATTGGAGTGCAACTCACGCGAAGCTATCATAGATTTTATAGAGAAATCTGGGAAACTTTCTCTCATCAAAGAGTATTATTTAAAATCTCTCATCAATGTCAAATTTGAGAAATGCCTAAAGTCCTTTGACCTATCGAAAGAAAAAGCACTCAGTATTCCTGCGGTTATTTATGGGCCAGGCAATCAAGAGCTTGAAGGATCCCTGGCCCATTACCTAGCTGAGCATTTAAATATGGCGGGCATATCGACCACCATTAAATCTGAAATAATTCAGGTGCCTTCTCATTCAAATACCGTGATCTGTTTCCTTCCACCAGAAGGGGAGCTCTTGCCTTTTTTCTTGGAAAAAGACAGTTCCTCAAATAATGTTTTGTTGTTACTTTCTGACAGCTCTGCCAGTGGACAGTGGACGAAAGAATTTAACTGCATAGAACTCACTCGGCAGAAAAATTATTATTTTTTAGTGTTTGAGATTCTTAAGAAAATCTTTCCTGATTCACCATTTCTTGAAAAAGGGATTGCCGAGTTTCAAAGAGAAACCGAAGAGGTAGAGAATTCTTCAGCTTTTCTTCCCTCTGAAATCTCTCAAGGGTCAGTGACCATAAAACAGGCTCCTGATTTTGATTTAAGGGTCTTTTTAAGAAACCCCAGGTATCTTGTTTTGTTGTCTTTATTAACCATTTGTGTGACAAGCGTCCTGGTATTTTTGATCTTTAAATATTTTGAGGGGGGGATATTCGTCCTCAACCTCAATGCAATCCACACAAGCGACCAGGTCAGACTTAATCGTTCCTACGGAATCTATCCTTCTCGATCGTTCTGAAGTGCTGATCGAAATCGAAAATATCTTTAAAGCCCAGACAGCAAAAATTCAAACAGTTGCCCTTGTGGGAATGGGGGGGTCGGGGAAGACAATCCTTGCGCGTCAATATGCCCGCCTTCACAAAATATCTGTTGTTTGGGAAATAAATGCAGAAACCAAAGAAAGCCTTCTGAGTTCTATTGAAGCTTTGGCGTATGCTCTTGCCACGACCGAGGATGACAAGAAAAATGTAAAAAGATTTCTAGATATTAATAATCCATTAGAAAGGGAAGAAAAAATTATTCAGTGGGTAAGGGGGCATCTAAAGGCTTGCCAAAGTTGGCTATTAATTTACGACAATGTAGAAAGATTTAGAGATGTAGAAAAATATTTTCCTTCTGACCCGAATGATTGGGGAAATGGAAAAGTTATCATTACAACAGGGGATAGCAACATCCAGGATAACAGTTTTATCGGTGGTATTGTCCAAGTTGGAGAATTATCACCCCAAGATAGTTTAAATCTTTTTATCAAAATAATGACGAATGGGAACAAGGTCCCACTCACGCCTTTTCAAGAAGAGCAATCCAAAAAATTCCTAGAGGCCATTCCGCCTTTCCCTTTAGATATATCAAGTGCTGCTTATTATTTGAAAGCCACCAATATCAGTTATGAGAAATACTTAGAACATTTGGGCGAGTATAGTAGAGATTTTACAACGCTGCAGGAAAATGTTTTAAAGGAAACAAGTAGTTATACAAAAACGCGTTATGGCATTCTCAGTCTATCTTTGAAGCGCCTTATCGATACTCACCAAGATTTTCCAGCTCTTTTGGTGTTTATTAGTTTGTTGGATTCTCAAAATATACCCAGAGATTTATTGGAAGCGTATAAAAGTGGGGTTGTTGTTGATAACTTTATTTACTATTTAAAAAAATACTCTTTGGTGCCTCCTCAACCATTGATGTCTTCCCATTCTGATTCAACTTTTTCAATCCATAGAAGTACGCGAGAAATAGGGTTAGCTTACTTCACAGAAATATTTAAGTTGGACAAAGACAACAAAATGATCCTATCAGTTGGCCGTGCGCTGATAGATTATATGAGAGACGTTATCGCCAAAGAAGACTACTCAAAAATGAAAATCTTAGCCACCCACGTTGAGGTTTTTCTAACCCATAGACATTTGTTAGAAGACGAAATGTACGGTTCTTTGGGGGCGGAACTAGGGGGGATTTATTTCTACCTGGGAAGCTATGAAAAGGCAAAAAAGATACTGAATGAAAGTTTTTCAAAAGTAAGTGCGCCCAACAGAGTTCAAAACCTTTCTTGTGTTGCCCAGATATTGTCACATTCAGGAATTGTTTCAAGAGAGCTTGGCAGCTACGAAGAAGCCAAAAAGCTTTTAGAACAAAGTTTGCAGATTTACAACCAGCACTTTCCCGAAAATTATGAGGGGATAACACGAGCTTTAACATATCTTGGTATTGTCTGTAGAGAGCTTGGGCATTATGAAGAAGCAAAGAACTTTCTAGAGAAAAGTTTGCAGATTTATAATTCCCATCTTCCTAAAAATTATGTGGGGTCTGCCCGTGTCCTAGGATATCTTGGCATTGTTTCAAGAGAGCTTGGCAACTACGAAGAAGCAAAAAACCTTTTAGAGCAAAGCCTTGCCGTTTATAAAAAATACATGCCTCAAAACCACATTGGTATGGCCTGGAGTTTAGTCCATTTAGGGAAAGTTTATGCAGGACTGGGGAAGTATGATGAGGCCAAGAATTTAATTGAAGAAGGCTTCAATGTTTTTAAACAACAGTCTCCTGAAGATGGCTCGGCTTGGGTTATGTTATATTTGAGTGGTGTTTATAAAGAGCTGAAACAGTATGATAAGGCGAAGAATTTAATAGAGAAAAGCCTTTCCATTTACCAACAAACTCTTCCTGAAAATCATGTTTATAAGGCGTGGGCATTGTCCCTTTTAGGGGGTGTCTATAAAAAAATAGGTGATTATGAAAAGGCAAAAGATTGCTTTGATAAAACGCTGATTATTTACGAAAAGGAATACGGTAAAGATCATATTGAAATGGCCCGTGTTTTAAATGAAATGGGGGAAAACTTTCTGCTGAATGGTCAACTGGAGGCCGCGGAGAAACATATAAATCAGGCGTTGGAAATATTTGAAAAAAGAAAACATCCTGAAAGATATATTTCCCTAGAGAGTTTGGCGGAGTTGTATCTGAAAAAAGCTGTTGGTTTAAATCAGAGCAATCAAGAAGAAGCATCTAAAAAGTTTAAAGAGAAAGCTTTTCGTTGTTTAAACCAAGCTTACGATATTATCAAAAACAACTTTCCAAAAGATTCGCCTCATATTGTAAGGGTCGAAAATAAAATTAAAGGCGGGGTGTTGTCATTGCGAGGAGTGTAAGCGACGTGGCAATCTGTGTGTTTTTCTCTGGATCGCCGCGCACACCATAGCACCCCCCCCTCTGGTCGTTCGTGATGACGGGTCTGGGCTTTGAAAAACCAGAAAAAAATAAAAAATCATATGAATTTAAATGCAGTATTTTTTGTAACTACCCAGGTTGGGAAAGAAAAAAGTGTTTAAAGTTTTGTTCAAATCATTCATAAGTTTTGTATGGATAAAAAAGATAAAGAGATAGAAGCCCTCAAAGAAGAGATAGTCGTACTCAAGGCAGTTATTGTGGCT
>CAIVFQ010000106.1 GCA_903905285.1 uncultured Alphaproteobacteria bacterium | reverse complement strand
GTGGTACGTTCAAAGGAGAAGGGACTTTGAAAAAAAGTTCACAGTTTACTACGGAACCGACAGAAGAAGAAATAGAGTCAATAGGCATAGCTTTAGGCATAGATGAGGCGTATAATTGGTGGGATGAAGAGTTTCTTAGAGTTGAAGAAAAAAAGAATAAAAAAACCCAACACAAATCGGTAACTTAATAAAATGGCTCTTTGCAACTTTTCAATACATGTGTATTTTTCGAAATTAATACATCATTTTCCCCTGAAGCGGTCTTTCGGCAGGTGTTTTGATTTTCTCAACTTTCCCCGGCTTGATTTCTGCTTTTCTTCTCGCCACCGCCCTCCATTTCTGTCTATAAAAGCTGTATAATACTCCCATGCATCCATGAATTCAAAATCTTATAATAACTTAGACTTGATTGATTGTTTATGTCATTATGTTGTTTGTACGCAAGTCGCTCTTGCCTACAAAGTGACGACAAAGGACTTTGTACAGGTTTCTGTTTGTTTTTTGTATTTGGCGACGAGTCTGAGTGGTGAAAATGCAAGGGCCATTACTAATCAGGCTAATTTCAAGAAAGCTTTTGCTCCAATGGCTCCGCTTGAAAGTTAACTTTTTTAAGTTTGATAAGTTTATGACAAATTTACTACCAATATCAACCAAGTTTATTAATAAACTTATTATTTATTGCTAATTAATATAAACTTTGATTAAAATCTTGTTTTTTATTGTTATTATGTTTTCTTTTCTCGTTTCTAATAAAAACAATTTACAAGATACATACATTAGCGAATACTTTTATTCTTCCAACTGTTATCCATCCAGTCCTCCCATTTTGATCTTGCTCGTACACAACCAAAACAAGTTTTACTGCTAATACACCATTGCCATCTTTATGATCTGACCGTTTCTTTTTTCACACAAGTTTGCACCGACCTCTTTTCCTTCATGCATGGAGGTTTACTACTACAACAAGCTTCTTGTAATAGTATCGTAAAGAAAGGTGACAGGCTCAATTGATAACGTGTTCCCGCAAATATTCGGCCAGCCATGCTGGGTCAAAGGACGTGTGATATGGGTCCGTCTGGAGCACGGGATTGTGTCCGCCATCTCGACCTAATGGATGACAACAGGAGTAGTCGCCCCGACGATACAAATTGTGGTTTGCGACCATCTGGTGACTCTGCCTTGCTGATGGAAGTTTTGCAAGGGGCGGAGGCCTCCAACACATGCAAGACCAAGAACCAGATGTTCGTTGACATACGATCGATATAATGACATTGGCAAAGAATGCTGAGAATATCCAGCCTTTTCATTCTTAGGGATGTGTCTCTTTTGGTACCCGAAGCTCCCCACAAACAGGGACGACCCGGTAGTGCAACATCATGGTGCCCAGTGAGTGCCTTTGAGCTTTTGCTATCGCTTTCAGGCTATTTAAAGACAAGCTGCTAGCGAGAGCATGCGATGAAAACGCTGCCCGGAGTCGCTGGAGTGGCCTGGTAACCCCAGTGCCCACTGCTTCCGCTATCAACCGTCGCACCGC
>CAIVFQ010000105.1 GCA_903905285.1 uncultured Alphaproteobacteria bacterium | reverse complement strand
TGTTGGCAAAGGTTGTCGCCCTTAATCCTGATACAGACCCCATAAAAGAACGCATCTTGTCTTGACTATTTTTGGTAATAATTTTAACCGCTATGTGATTTGGTAATGATTCAGAAACACCCATCATTTGCTCCATAAAGCGGCGATTGAATTGAAAGCCGGGCATTAAGGAGATTAATTCATACCAGTTAATAAGGTTGTAATAAATGCGCCCGTTAACATACCCCAGCATATTCATGAAAACAGTTTTTTTCTCCTCTATGCGTTTAGAGGGAACGCGAATCAACTGACAAAAAGACGTGTAAACACCTTCATAGGCCCGCAGAGCAAAGGAGAAAGTTAAGGGAGAAACGATCCCGCTGTAGCTCTCAACGATGTTGCTGTTGTCCCATATTAACAAATCTTCTTGATTCTTGAACGTCGTTATAGGACGAGACTGCAATAGGTAGAAATTCCCATCTTCAATAGCCCATTCAATATCTTGTGGGCAACCAAAGAATTTTTCGCTATCCAACGCAACGTTAGCAATTTGTGAAAGTTGGCTGATGGAAAGAAGAGGAGATTCGTTCACCAAATGTTGTGCGATAAGTTCGTGCTGCAAAGACAGGCGATATGTATCTCCGTTAACTTCTCCAGAAACAAGTTTGTCTGCTAGCCCTTGGGTCGCGACAATAGTGATGCAATTTTGGGAAACAGGATCAATACTAAAAGCAACACCCGCAACATCTGCCCGCACCATTTTTTGCACAAGAACAGCTGGAATTATTGAAGATTGATCCAGGCCCATTGCTTGTCGATAAGCCTGAACAGATTGTTCTGAACCTGATTCCCAAATTAACTTTATAGATTCAAGAACTTGGTCGATTGGAACATTAAGAAAGGTTTTAAACTGCCCTGCGAAAGAAGAGCTTAAAGTGTCTTCCTCAATTGAAGAGGAACGAACAGCAAAGGGGCTATCCCCCAGCTTCTTTAAAGCATTTGTTATTTCTTTTTGAATGTCACTAAGGGACTGATGAGCCGCCTCTGGTGTTACAACAAACCAAGAAGGAATGGGAAATTTTTCACCCAAAGAACAAAGAGAAGCCGCCTTGCCTCCCATAAGCTCTTTAAGGGGTTTGTCGTGGGGGAATAAAATATATTTTGTCATTATTTAGCCAGAACAGTTGGTAAAAAGGAAATAACGATCAATGTAATAATTATGTACAAACCAGAATACAAACCAATCGTCTTCGACAGTTTTGGGGTTTTATTTTTCATAAAACGAATCCCAATCATCAGTGCCAAAAATAATATTGGCAACAAACACGCTGCAGTGATTGTTGGGAAACCCAACTTAAAAGAAAGAATAATTGCCAGTAAAAATACGGATAAAACGGCGATCATCCATGACAGGGTTGCCTTTTTTATTCCCCACAGAGCCGTATAAGTTTCAACGCCTGTTCTTTCCTGCTCAGGAGAATAAATTTTACGACCGATTTCCATAACTGCCCACGAACAATAACTTAAAGCATAGAACCAGACCAAATCTTTGGACGGGGTAAAGTCTTGAATAGCCCAGTCAAAAGAAGAAGCAAGTAACGCTATCAGTGGAACGATTATCATATGACTGGTCAAATATATGCTTGGCCTTTCTGTTAACCATTTTGAAACAAAAAATTCTTTCCACATTAAGAATAAATAGATCCAAACAATTGCCAAATAAGGAAATGACTGAGAACAAAAAATGATCACAAAACCGAACTGGAGAATCCATAAAATGGAAAAAACATATGCCAATTCCTTAAGGGAAATAAGCCCCCTTGGTACGGGCCTTTCTGGTCTGTACAAAGTATCAACTTCGTTATCCTTGAACTCGTCACTGATACGGAGCTGAAACAGCAACGAGAAAACACAAAATACACTGATTAACATCACCCCTAATCCAGGTTGTTGTTGGGCGTGCCTTAATAAGGTTGATAGGCAAATCGCAGAAAGCCCAAAAACAATTGTCACTATGCCAAAGCGCACCAACGGAAAACGCTCCCTTTGATAAACCCATAATCGGTAAAAAATATTCTGATTATTCTCATGCATGGTATCGATCTTTCTTTATGAAATTTTTTCCAATTGTTCTTTAAGTCGCGGGTAATCTATTTTGGAGTTTTGCCTGTCATCAACAGGAATTTTTGGTACAATGATGACGGTATCAATCTTGAATAAATTACGAAGAGAGGTTTTCTTTTCGTCCGAGATAACCTGATTCTGGCTGGCTTCAAGAACTAAAATTTGGCGCCCCTTAACTTCTATAAAAGCAGCTGTTTTAATCGATGGATCGGCCATGGCGGCATATTCAATAGAAAAGGGATAAACCCAACGATTATGATGATTGATCTTTGCGGCGCATCGACCCATTAACCACAAATTATTTGATTGATCTAAGTATCCAGCATCGCCTGTTCGGTGCCATATTTCGCCGTCTGCTTGAAACTTATTTTCTAAATTTTTTTCTGGATTAAGGTATGATTTATTCACAGCCTTTCCTGTGACAACGATTTCACCAACCTCATAAGGTTTCAATTTTATTTGGCTGAAACTTTTTTCATCAAAGGGCCCAATCGCTTCACCAGAATGATCTTCAATGATGGCCAAAGAAACCTCATGAATGACTTCGCCACAGGGAATGCCAAGACCCTGTGCAGTTTTTAGTTTATCTTCATCACTAATATCTTTGTAATTTACAACAGAAATAGGCTCTGCCTCTGTAGAACCATAAATGGGATGAATATCTGCCTGAGGGAAAAATTCCTGAATTTTTTTCATAAAATCTGGTGATATGGGGCCTCCCCCTGAAGATACATTTTTCACATTTTTTAAATGTTCTTTATGTTCTGTTTTCGTGAGAATTTTATTAATAAAAGCCGGAGGACCCAAAATGCTTGTGACTTGATTTTCCTGAATTTGTTGGATAATAGAATCTTCATCAATAAGCGCAGGATATCGCAAATCTCCAAAAGGAATAATGCTTGTAATGCCATCGCCCAAGTTGGACAAAAGAAAGACCGGAAAAAAACATAACTCCCTTTCCTTTTCTTTATGATGCTGATGTTTTGAAACAATTCCTTGCTGATCGATAAGGAATTCATGTGTTCTTCCAATTGCTTTTGGCACGCCACTTGTCCCAGATGTAAATGTAATTAACGCTAAAATATCTAGTGGAAAATCTGGAATTAAAACGTCGTTTTTATGTTCTGATAGATGGATTTTTTGTGCACCAGGGAACCAATAATCCACTGTAAATTTTTTAGATATTTTGGAAAGGTCTGGTGCTATAACTTGCAAAAAATGGGATTTGGCTGTTCCAATCAGAACATCGGGTGGGAAAGAATGAACTGAGTTTTGAAGATTATTACCCCGCATTGAGGGCTCTATAAACATAATTGTCGCCCCAATTTTCCCAAGGGCCACAATGTAGGTATAGAGCTGTATGCTCAACGGAATAAAAAGCAACACTCTGTCGCCTGGGCAAACCGATTGTTCTAAAAGGAACGCTGCAATCTTAGAGGCATCATTATCCAATTCCTGATACGTAATCGTTTTTCTTGTTGGGCCAACCCCTTCAACCAAAACGATTTTATCTGGGAATCTTTCTACGGATTTTTTAAAAATAGTATAAATGCTCATCCTCTATATTCCTTCTTAAAAAAGAATCCCCCTTCTTCTCATGTGAAGCATTTCCATCCACGTCGGTGATTTACAATAAATGGGATGTTGACAGATATTCGGCAAACCCTCTAAGGAGTCGGACGCTTCTATTTTTTCTATAAGAGACGCAAGGGCCTTTCCCTCTGCAATACTTGATGCTCTCAGATAATCCATATAATCAGAGTTAGAGTTAGAATTTTGGGCAATAATTTCTTGGGATAAAATAGACCCATCATCAATTTCTGGGGTCATCATATGAATCGTATATCCTGATGGTCTTTCTTCTTCTAAGGCCCAAAGATCACATGATGTTCCACGATAAACAGGTAACAATCCATGATGAATATTAATACATCCAAGGCGGGGAGTTTTTAACAAAGGTGTTTTATAAATGCACCTTGTTCGGGCGTTGACGATTAAATCAATTTTCTGACTTTGAATCCAATCAAGAATCCAATCAAGAATCCAAAGCTCATTAGCGTCCTTAGCATGAAGAATGGGAATGTTTAATTGCGCAAAGAGTGTTTCTCTTTTTTTGCTGAAAGATGAACCCAGAGCATTTTGGAAAATTGTAACGGATGATTTTAAACACCCCAAACTTAAAAGCCCAAGAAAAGGTTTGACCATTTTCAGGAAAGGAACCTTTAACAAAAGAAGCCCTTTTAAATGCTGTGGTACACGCTGTGTCAGCTCTTGCAAAAACAAAGTGTAATTCTCAGGAACGTAATTTACAGAAGAAGTAACGATAAGCACATTCATAAAATTTGCACCTTTCGAAACAAAAGGATCATCCCTATTCCAAGAGACGATCCGACAAAAGCAATAAGCGCATTCTTGACCCAGGGGGTGTTAAAAGATCTTGTATAAATAAGAAAGAAATGGCTGATCAAGATGCAAAGAAAAGCATTGATGAGCATGAGAAAAAAGAAAGGAAGTGAAGTTTGTTCGTAAATCAAAAAGGGAACAATAATCGTTAGCAAGGATAGAAAAACTTTGGAGAAAAAAGAATTCAATATTAAAAATCCATGAATGGCAAAAGATAAGAAAAAGGCATAGGAAAAAATATGATGATCAAAAATATCATCCAATAATACCCAGACAAGACCACTGCTGCAGATGCTAAGAACAGGCCATAAATTTTGATCAGACAAAGGATGATGATGGGAAAACAAAGCATATAAAATAAACAGAACCGCAAGAGGATAAGCCCAAAAAGGTGACTCCGCACAGATGAAGAAAAAGGCAAAAATAACGCCACACAAAAGGGACTGAATATCTAGGCCTGATTTTTTGTGCAGCCCCATGGTCAACAAGAAAAATCCCCACAAAAGACCCGTATAAATCCCTATTTTAGAAAAAGACCATCCTACAAAACGATCCATCATAATTAAAAGAGAAAGGGGGATAAAAAGGTTATCAAGTCCTTTCCAAGAGACTGCCTCAACGATGGTGACGACAGATGTTAAAAGAAAGGCTATTCCCAGAAATTTATACTCCTCTTTTTCTAAATCGCTTAACAACATGATGGAGATTAAAAGAAAGGTAAAAGTCACCCAGAAAAATGTAATGGATCCCTCTAAGCTTTTTTGTCCCCCTACAATTTTGTAAGGACATTTTGCATAGAATGTTCCTATCAATGCAGCAGCCAGATCAGAAAAGGTCAAAATTAAAATGGGGATAAAATACAAAAGCGTTTTTCCGTTAGCCCAATAAAAACATAGAACAACCGAGACGGTGAAATAAATTTCCCCTAAAGACTGACGAGAAATTCCATAAATACCATCGCCTAATTGTTTTTTAAAATGATCAGTAAATCGAATGATAAACATTGTGGAAAGACATAAAGAACAAAGAATAAGAACATCCAAAAACTGCGTAAAAATCCAAGGAAAAGATAAGCAAACGCCCCCTAATGAAAGATGAATTATCTTTCTGGTAATTTCCGGATGCCATTGAAGGCGGTGTCGCAGATGCGAAATCCCCCCCAAAGTTGATAAAAACATCAGGTATAGCCCGCCGACCATTATCATAAGATTTCTTCAATCTGAATAGCTGAATAAAAGAAAGCTTTATCTTTTTTATAGAGCTCTTGCGCAAGTGCTGATAAAGGCTGCAGACGATGGGCTAAATGAGATGGCCTTGAGCGTTTAACCAACATATTCCAATAAAAAAGCCTCCCCCCTTTTTCGCTGCTTAAGAGAATTTTTTCTAATATTTCATGATATTCTGTTTCTGACAAATATTCGAATAGGTCACTTAAATTAAACTTAGATATTTTCCCGTATTTTTCGTTTTGATGAGTATCAAGAATATCTTCAAGGGATATAATTTAAAAATCAAGGCAGTCTAAATTCTTTCGAATCAGGGGAACGTTTTCTTCTCTAAGAGAAAAAAGCAACGCATCATCATGGTGTCCTTTCAAAATCCAATGTAAATAGGGATTTTCTGATGGATCTAATGTTGTTAAGGCATACTCAACACGCCTTAGAATATGTTCAGGAACAGAATCTGTTACATACGTAAAAAAGGAGGGATCTCTTCCCAAGGCGCCCATAACTTTGGGTGAACAAAAAAAGGCAATAAGCCCTCTCCACCTTTTTGTATTCCAGTTTTCCTGATAATGGGAGATTCGTTGCTGTTCTGTTTGCTTTGAGAAAAAACTTTGAATGGTTTTTTTTGATGCTATCAGGGGGGAGAATCCATTTTCGAAACAAACGGAAATAATTCTCAAATTTTCCAATACCCCCTATGCCATAGCATTCAAAATTTTCTATATGCGCATCCCAAAAAGTTTTGGTTGATTCCAGCCGGACAAAATCACGACATTTTTGGTACAGAGCAAGACGCCGATGGCTTGGGCGTGACCCCATGAATTCAAGAAGCTCTTGATAAGATAAATGCTGATAAGCAGAAACACGCAGATCAAGGCAAGCAATTTGGGTGGGGTTCAAATCAATTGCAATCACTCTTTTAGGATTCTTTGCCAACATGGCCAGGGTGTTGTCTCCTGCCGAAGCAATAGAAAGACAAACATCATGATTGTTGATGTCTAGCCCCTCTAACAAAATGTCGGCATCTTCCCAACATTGGGCATATCGTAAAGAAGAAAATGTCTGAAGATGAACCATGTGAAAATGCCATGAACCTTTTTAAGTATTATGACATTCGTATTATTAATTTTTAGTTTATTTTAAGAGGAGCTCTCTAAATAATTCAGCAAGGTCCAATCTTTCCCACGAAAAGCAACCATCTGTTTTTGGTTTTCTTCCAAAATGTCCATAAGTAGCTGTGCCTTCATAAATGGGCCTATTTAATTGAAGTTGATTGCGAATCCCAATTGGTGAAAAGTCGATGGTGCGCTCAAGATAATTGGTGATCACTGTCTCAGGAACAAGGCCTGTACCGTGCGTATCAACATAAAGAGATAAAGGTTTTCTTACACCAATTGCATACGATAATTGAAGGGTACACCGTTCAGCCAGACCGGCTTTAACAATATTTTTTGCAATATAACGAGCCATATAAGCGGCAGATCGGTCAACCTTCGAGGAATCTTTTCCAGAAAAAGCCCCCCCACCATGAGGTGCTGCTCCGCCATATGTATCGACAATGATTTTTCTACCTGTTAATCCAACGTCTCCATCAGGACCACCAATCACGAATCGACCAGATGGATTTACATAAAAATTTTCTTCAGGACACATCCACCCAGATGGTAGACTTTTTTCTACAACAGGCCTTATAACTTCACGTATTTGATCTTGCGTATAATCTGGATGGTGTTGGCTTGAAACAACAACAGAATGAATTCCTATTGGTTTTCCATCTTTATATAAAACAGTCACTTGGCTTTTAGCATCAGGGAACAAAACATCTTTCAATGTTTCTAATCGTGCTTTATTCAGATTTTCTAAGATGCGATGCGCATAGAAAATGGGGGCGGGCATCAGCTCCTCTGTCTCTTGGCAAGCATAGCCAAACATGATGCCTTGATCGCCAGCTCCTCCATCGTTAAGGCTATTATCGATATCGGCAGATTGGGCGTGTAGATGGTTTTCAACAACAAGTTTTTTCCAATCAAAACCTTCCTGTTCATACCCTATTTCTTTAATCAGCTCCCTTGCCATTTCTTCAATGGAAATTTCTGGAGATAAAGAACTTTTTACTTCTCCGGCAATGATCAGGCGATTGGTTGTTGCCATAACCTCCACGGCCGTATGGGCATAAGGATCAACGCTTAAATATGCATCAACAATTCGGTCTGATAATTGGTCGCAGATTTTGTCAGGATGTCCGTTTGAAACAGACTCGCTCGTGAAAAGAAAATTACCTTTTTTCATATTTTAAAAACCTTTATGACTTTTAGATCTATTCAGAAACCCTGCAATTTTTAAGGGAATATAAGTTCCAAGCACTCCCCTTAAGGCGTATACAATCTTTGCCAGCAGGCCGGGCACACAAACATTCTTCCCTTTTTTCAAATCCGTATAGGCAATTTTAGCTGCCTTTTCAGGGGTTAGAATAGGCAACAAAAAACCAGACATAAGACGAGATCGACTTGCACCTGCTTTTTCCCAAAAAGGTGTTTGGATGGGGCCAGGGCAAAACACTGTTACCTTAATATTTGTATTGCTAAGCTCTTCACGAATCGCTCTAGAAAAGGAGAAAACATATGCTTTTGATGCAAAATAAACAGCCATAAAAGGCCCAGGAGAAAAAGCCGCCATAGAGGCAACATTCAGAATCTTTCCACGATTATGTTTGATCATGTCAGGCAATAAAAGTCGTGTTAATTCTGTTAAGGTCTTAATGTTTACGGCAATCATGTCTGCTGTTTTTTTCTGATCTCCCTCTGCAAAATATTCGTTTTGCCCAAGGCCTGCATTGTTGATAAGAATGCTAACGGTGATATTGTTTTGCTTAAGCTTTTTATCTATTTCCCCAATTGCACCTTCCTTGGCAAGGTCAATTAAAAAACAGTGAACTTGAATGGAATATGTCTTCTGAAGATTCTGCGCCAAAAATTCTAGCTTTTCCTGATCCCGTGCAACCAAAACCAAGCTGTAGCCATCTTTAGCTAATAGGGTTGAAAACTCTCTACCAATCCCTGAAGACGCACCCGTGATAAGTGCCCATGACGCCGATTTTAAAGGGAGGTTTTTATTAGTCATACCGTCATCAACAAAACTTTTAGAAATTGTTCTTTTGTCATGATAAGAGGCTCCAGTTTAGATCCCTCAATCACTTCCCTTGTTTTCTTACACGATAGATTAGGAATTTGAGACAGGATCTCGCTTTTATTCTTATTCAGATAATAAGGCAAGAAAGGATACAGGGCATTATCTTGACGAATGTGCGATAGGTGATTGTCCAACCATTCTTGAAAGGGCAAAACAGAAACATTTCCTAGCATTTCCCATAAGCAAGACCATGAAAAAGACCGAAACGGAACAAGGTGCAAAACAGGCGAAGACACCTCATTAAGAAGGGAAATTTGTGCGATTGTTTTGGCCGTAAGATTTGTGGGCAAAACCAACAAATCATTGCCATCATATTCTGGAGCATATCCAAACTGCAGGCACCCCTTAATAAAAGACAAAAGATGATCCTTGTTTATGCTTGTCGTGTTCATGTGATCGTCCAAACAAAAACACAATCGATAGATAAAAACAGGAAAGCCCCTTTCGTATGCTTTTTGAAGCAGTTTTTCGCTTGCCCATTTTGATTGTTGATATCCCCCTAATGCTGATGGTCTATCTTGATCATAAAAGAAATCTTCCTGAATGTTTTCTTCTGGGCCGTAATCTTGTGACGTATAGGCTGTAAACGAAGATACATAATGGATTGATTTCTTTTTGCCTAATGATGCAAGGCGAATAATCTCCATCGTGCTATGAACATTGGCTTTTCTGAGGGCTTGATAAGAGTAAAGGTGGTTTACGTTTGCGCCCACGTGATAAATCATATCAACAGAAGAAGAAAGGGACGAAAATACTGATTCTGGCATACCTAATAACGGTTTTTCTAAGTCGCCTAATTGTATAAAAATCCTATCCTTTAAATCAGAAATTTCCCCATCAATTCCCTGTAATTTCGCCAGAAGTTTTTGCCAAGCTTTGTCCTTGTTTTCCGCATTTATGAGACACGTTATGGATGATTTTGTGAGAGAAAGAAGATTTTTAAGCAAGTGAGATCCAACAAGACCTGTCGCACCTGTTATAAAAATATGATTCTTTTCTTTTGAATCAGATAACAACGGCGGCACAATAGAATCAGGCAAAATACAATCTTGTTGGATTGCAGCAATTGTTTCATTGATGGTGGCAGTTTTCATACTGTGTAGAACTTTTTCACCCTCTAAAAGAGATACCAAAAATGCACTCACTTTCTCAATAGTTGGATAATCAAAAGCAAGTGTTTCTGGAATTTTATAAAGGGTCCCAACAATTTTTTGACATCGGTTTGCAAGGAAAACAGACTTCAGGGAATCCATGCCCAATTCAGAAAAATTCACTTGATCGGCTAATTCAGAAAGCGACAGCCTAAGCTGGTGGGAGACAAGTTGACGGATGTTTTTTCTCAACATAATTTCTTGTTCTGATGGTGGCATTTTTTGAAGAATGGGAAGCAAAGAGGATAATTCTTCTTCCTCATATTCTTGGATACTTTCATCTGTTTTCGGTGTCATCCATTCCGCTTCTATTTTCAATTCCTGGTTCAACAACATCTGTCGCGTCAATCGCCGCTGAACTTTTCCGCTCGACGTTTTCGGTAAACTTGCTTGCTGAATCAACACAATCCGTTGGGCTGATAGTCCATGTTCTTCCCACAATGCTTTTTGAATTAATTGAAAAATTTCAGGAAAATTCCCGCTGTTTTGTTTGACTTCCTGAACCAGGACCAATTGCTCTTTGTTTCCTTCATTCTCCACTGTAAATGCCGCCGCACTTTTACCAATAAGCTGGATATGGCTGTCGCTGCATGTTTTTTCCAAATCTTGAGGATAATGATTTCGGCCATTCAGAATAATCAAATCTTTCAAACGACCTGTTATGTACAGATGATCATTTTCATCAATCCATCCTAAATCACCTGTCCGAAGATACTTTTTGCCAGAAGTGTCTTTTAAAATTTGTGCATGAAAAACTTCTTTTGTTACATCAGGTTTATTCCAATATCCCTGAGTCACGCCGGAACCATAAACCCAAATCTCACCCACCTCGTCTTGAGCACAAGGCAATAAGGTCAGGGGGTCTATAATGCAAATCTCATGACCTGAAATAGCTTGTCCACAACTTACCAAATGATAGGCATCGTCTTCTTTAAAAGGTGATGCAATTTTTCCATCTTTCAATTTTTGTTTTGAAATTTGTATCGTCTTTGCACCTTTGGAAAAGCACACCAACAATGTCGTTTCTGTCATTCCATAACAAGGACACATTGCTGATTCCGAAAATCCAGAAACACCAAATTTTTTGATGAAATTCTTTAATGTTTCATGACGGATTGGTTCTGCTCCGTTAATGGCCGTATGCCAATGAGCTAGGTTCAATTCTTTTAATGAATCCTCAGTTATCATGGCTGCACAAAGATCATAAGCAAAATTTGGTGCAGGTGAAATTGTTACTTTTTCTTTTGAGATAATTTCCAACCAACGTTTAGGGTCTTGTAAAAATGCAGTTGGTGACATTAAAAAACAGGGAAACCCAAAATAAAGGGGTATTAAAATCCCCCCAATAAGTCCTGTACAATGGTAAGGAGGAAGCCATGAACAGCCCACTTCATAATCTGCTGTTCCCTTACGAGTTTCAAAGAAGCCCTCTATATTCCCAATCACATTTCCATGACTAACCATCACACTTTTTGGGTCACCTGTGGAACCCGATGTATATTGAAGGATGGCTAAAGATGTGGGATCAATAGTTTGGAAAGATGAAGATGTATTAGGTTCCATCTCATCCAAACAACCAATAATCTGCGGTAAATTTTGAATTGCCTTTTTTGCCTCTGCTTCACAGAGAATGAATTTCGGTTGAGCATCTTGGATGATCTTTTGCAGTTGATCCATAGGATGGTTGTTTTGTGGTGGATACGCTGGCACCGCAATTACCCCGGCATACAAACACCCCATAAAAGCGCCAATGTATTCCAACCCGGGACGAAAAAACAACATGGCTCTTTCACCCTGACAGTCTCCTTGAGATTGGAGCCATCCAGCAATTATTCTGGCTTTTTCATCCAGCTCTTTATAGGTAATTTCTTCCTGATCTTCCCCACATAGAAACGTATACGCTATAGCATCTGGCTTTGTAGCAGCCCAATGCTGCAACGCCTCGACGAGTGTGGAAAATCTATATTCTGCACGAGATGACAAACGATTGAATGACGACATAACGCCGTCCCTTCCTTTCACAAAAAATTTACTTTTGAGTCCAGTCTGACACGATCTTTACTAACAGACCGTTAATTTGATCCGACCATTTCCACAAACAAAGCACTTCGGCGAGATTCAGGTTTCGGTGGGGCGAGCTTTATCCCAAGGCTGTGATTTCACGAACTTGCTGCAGTCTTACACCAAGTCCCGTGCTTTGATAATTTCCGTTTTTTCTTTCCAAATCTTGGACAACATCATGCACCATCTGTATAAGGCCATTTACAAACGTTTTGAAAGCATTTGCCTGGGCTTTAGTACTTTTCAAATCACTTAGGGTTTTGCCTCCATCTAGAAACGGAACTTTTAAGTTTTTTTCCAGTTGTGTTTGTTCGGCTTTCGTAGCCTTTTTCATCACGTCGTTTTTATGGGTTTCTAACCCAGCAATATAGTTTAATAGCAAAGCCACACGGCTTGCTGCTTCGGGCTTTTGCCTGCTTGTATCATTTTTAATGGCTGAAGCAATGAGTTCGTCTTTAACCAAAAACCATTTTCTGCCTGGTTTGTCTTTTCGAAGCTCAATAACAAATTTATCTATGGGGAAATTTATGTCTCTAATATTAGAAATTTTTGCCTCTGGCGTGGCCCATAAATCGAAGGCAATTTTACACAATTCCTCAGCATAATAACCCGCATTCAACTTTGAAGAAGCCCGTTCCAGGGTTTTAAATGCTGTATCTAAGAAATATTTAATCTCCTTTACACTGGTAAAAGGGGGGAAACCACGTTTCAAACGTTCCAGCTGAAAAGAAAAGTCTCTTAGTTTTTTTAAGTACCTTACATTCACAACACCCGGATTAGTTTTCGCATATCCTTCTAGCCCACGTGCTACCCTCAACAAATATTTGGAAGCATTTAAAAAACGTATAAATAAGCTGTCTTGAGGATTTTCTTCCCCTTCTTGCAATTTATGAATGGCATAGGCTAGGTTTTCTGCAACGCTAATAGCATATTCAAACGAAGGTAACGTTACCAATCCTTCTGCTCGTCTAATGTCCATCAAGTCTTGGTCCGTTAAAATAGAGTGACCTTGGATCAATTTTCTTGTGGCAGCCGTTACAAAAGCTTGCGAATTCGGATCATCGCTATAGCAGACTTGAAGATAAGCACCATTGGTGTAATAGGCCTCAGGGTAATAACTTTGCCGCACTAGATTCAATTGATGAACTTGAGCTGGGTTTGTTTCTTCATCAATAACCTGAGTTAGACTAACAATATCTTTAAGGCGATGGAGAGTAACTTGGGTTCGGGGGTCTTCGGATGTTGCTTTAACTACCGTGCTGGCGGCAAAATGTTCAGCGTCTCGTTGCAAACGGCTAAATCTTTTGCCTCTCCAAAATAATTTAAAAACAGGCCAGCTTAAAATCGTAGTGCCTTTATAGACTAAAGGTTTATCTAAGAAACGAACGGTTTGAAGTTGAGTAAGAACAAGTGACACGTTAACGTATTGTATGAGCTCCGATCTATCATCAGCATCTAACTCCTTTTTTTTAGTACGCTCAACAAGTGATTTCCAATAGGTATTGATTTGATCATTGGGACTTGTGTATGCCTCGGCGTCAAAGAATTCCCCACTGGTGCTTTTAAAAATATGGGCCATCAATAAATCAAATAAGACTTTGGCCACAATCTCCCCACAATCTTTTTGCACAGAACACACAGCTTGATCATCATCTCTTGCTTTTGTGCAATCCAATGCTACCGAATAGTCTATATCCGAGTTTGGCCCTACAGAGCCAATCGCTCTCCAAGAGGGTTTTTGACCGATAGCAAATCCCCTCGTCAAATATATCAAGGTTTTTATCTTTCTTTAATCCTGCCCATCCTCCTTGTGTGTATAAATAGTTTAGGCATTGACATTTTTCATCAGTGATTATTCCAGACTGAAAGTCCGGGGAATATCTTTGGCGAATTTGTTCGATTAGTTGTTGAGAATAAGCTAAAAGTTGTTGCCCCCAAACCCGTTCAGCGGCGTCTTCAAGGGTGGCGCTTTCCCGAACAGCTCTGAATATATCTAAAACAGCCGCAGGGATCCCCTCAACAGTTGAGGCATGCGTGCAACGACAAATTATGCAAAATAAAAAAATAATACCTTAACACTCATTTACATCCTGCATTTGTTAAAAATAGAATTCAGGACTTAAGTGTAGTAATATATATTTAAATAGTTGTTAATTTTTCTATAAAAGTCTAAGGAACCATGGTCGGCACTTGACCAGGAAAGTTAATTTGAATAGCACCACCCCACATACAATTCAAAACACTAGAATCGTTAAGCGCAACAACACCGCCAAGCTGCACCGTAGGGGCTCCTGGCGCCCAAGGGGACATTGTCATGGGGATACAGGGCATTGGCACCAAAACGCCTAAGGCTGCTGCTGTTGCTGCTACCATAGGGTTACTAAGGCTGCTACATACCCCAAACGGTAAAACATTCAAAAAAGGAAGTGATCATTGATTGTGGCCGCTGGCATACTCATGGTTAAGTCAAAGCTGATCGGCAACGCCATTAAAGTCGCTGGTGCAGCGCCCATACAGCAAGCGAGTGGCGACGTAGAAATAGTTTGTGCACCCATTTTATTCTCCTCGATTCTTATTGGCTGGATTAATTAAAGCTTTACCGTCTTTATTTAAAATAGAGGGATAGGCCGTGGCTTTGCCTTTTTGATACGGCGTCCGCTGTAATAATTCCCCCGTTGAATAGAACATATCTTGGTTTTGAACCAACAATCCTTTTTCATAATGACTAACTTGACAGGCGCCCCCTCCCTGACTTTTAGGAAAATAAGTAGCAGATACACCATCCCGAAGGCCACCTTTATAAGTTGTTTTCTGACATATATCGCTAAATTCATCGTAGAAAATGAAATCACCCTCCAGTTTACCTTTCACATAGGTTCCTTCAAAGCGTTTTTCTTCCGATGGGTAGAACCCTTTCATAGGCCCGTCTAAAATGTTATTTTTGTAAACCATAGTCATATCTACGGCCTCGCTGCCCTCTTGATAGATTATCATCTGGCCATGAAGCTGATCGTCTTGATACATCATGCGATTTCTGATCTTGTTATCTTCGTCATAGATAACAGTCTCGCCATTCTTTTTACCATCTTTATAGGTAACAACAAGCTTTCCTGGGTTTTGATGAATCTCGTAAACACCATCGGTGGGGACTTCTGTGGTAGCCTGCCCATCTTTAAAAACAGAAGATTCCTGAGGTTTCTGTTCTTCTGATAAAATTTCTGGTTCTTGATTATCCATGATTAATTAATCTTAACTGCAGGACCTTGTACTTTAACCATTGCTCCCCCTTTAATTTCTGTCGTCGCTTTGCCTTCCACTGTGACCATATTACCTTCATCCTTAATCGCCAAGTCAGCTTTTCTTTCGATGTTCATTTTGGCTTTCATAGAGATATTCATACCTGCGGTAAGGTTTATGTTTTTTTTGATTCCAGGGATATATCATCGGTACTGGTAATATTCACCTTGCCTGTAACTTTAATGGTGACATCACCTTTCCCTAAAGTTAGCTGGTAATTCCCTTTTTTAAGCTCAATAACATTATTGCCTTCCGTTAAAGTCAACTGACAATTACCCTTTTTGAGTTCGGTAACACTGTTGCCTTTCTTCAAGGTCATCTGAAAATCACCCTTTGTAACTTCAATGACATCATCCCCATCTTTAATTTGTAAAAGGTGGGTCGTGCCATGCCCCTCTTGAATAACTGTTTTGTCGCCCTTATGGACAGTCAACGTATCATCGCCTTTAAAAATGTCTTCAGTTCGCGAATGGATAATTTCGTTATTCCAATCTTTTTGAGCGTGCATGTAAATTTCTTCATCACCTTTTTTGTCTTCAAAGCGCATCTCATTAAACCCGCCACCTTTTTTAGAGGTATTTGTTTTAAAAGTGCTTTTGGTTGGGCTTTCCGTAACATAGTCTGGGGGAATGTGATCAGCGTTATAAACACACCCAATGACTAAGGGGCGATCAGGGTCTCCATCAATTTTATAAACGACTGTTTGAGATTCTGGATTGTAGTTTTGGTCAACAGAGTGTGAAACCCTATATAAAACATACTCGGCATTAAAATCAGCACGCGGGTGGTCAGCCAGTTCAAATTTCTTACCGACAGATAATTGAGAGACAGTACTGCCTCCTTGGCATAATTGGCTGGGCCATTCTAAGGCTTGCAACCGAATGTCGGCCAAGTCTTCACCCCGACCTAGATCATCAAACCGGCCTGGGTATTCGTAAACACGCCCACTTTTCCCCGTTCCAGACACTTTCGGACGCAAATCCGTTAAGGGGGTTAAGTAATTATAATCAACGGTTTGAAAGTTTTTGGTGACAACCTGCTGCTGAAGATTAAATTGAAAAATTGTATTTAAAGGCACATGGTCAGTTTGATTGGCATTTAAAGAAATAGCCTTCGCTCTTACAGGTTTAGCAGAACTGCTGTCATCCATAAGAACCAATTTATGACCTTGGGCTGTGTGTTTGAAAAAGTAAAAAATTCCTTCCTCTTCAAGCAATCGGCAGACAAAATCAAAACAGCTCTCGCCATATTGAACGCAATAGTCACGAACTGTTTTTCCACAGGTTGTAATCAAATTGTCGACCTCTGTAACGCCGTTTTCCTTTAAAACAGCCATAATGATGTCGATGGTTTTTTTGTTCTGAAAAATTCGATAATCTTTGGTGAATTTCAAAAGCCAAAATTTAGGATAAATAAAGACTTGATAAACGGTTAGATTTTCGCCTTGCTCCGTGGTAATGGTTTTCTTTTGCTGGGCTTTGCCAACAATGCCACAAAAATATCGCAGGTCTTTTGCCTGAAGGTGAGCATTATAACTTTCAAGACTAACGGTAATTTCTGTTCCCAATAGCTTGGTTAAGTCTAAAGTGGAGGAAGATGAATGCAATTCCAGTTCAAATTCGAAGGGTGAGGACAGTTCCTCATGGCCTGTTAACTGATCAATTAATAAAGTATTTTCTGCAAGGATTGTTGTAATGTAACTACCCAGGTTTAGTGTGGGCAGAACTGAGGATTTTGGATG
>CAIVFQ010000104.1 GCA_903905285.1 uncultured Alphaproteobacteria bacterium | reverse complement strand
TTTATTTTCCTGGTTGTCCTGTTCAATCAATGCCCAACCAATTGAATTTGTGCCTAAATCAAGTCCGAGAATTTTTTTCATGTTTTCGTTTTTTGTTCTATATTTGTGTCTTAATGAAAGCAAATCACAATAAGGATTATTCCGTTGTGAAAACATTTAAGGCGGCGCAAGTCGCTTTTTTTTATTTAAGCCTGTAAAGTACCAATAAGAAACAAGGTGTGCAACGGGAGTCTATGCAAATCAAAGTGGTATTTTTCTTCTTATAAAGGGGGTGTTTTTCCCAAAGCTTGGTTTTGGTAAATTGCAGGGACAGTATTTCAATCTGCCGAAGGAAACAAGATGGCCTGCTTTTGTTTTAATTGCCGATTCTGAAATGGTAGGATCTCTATAGTCCGTTGATTTTATTGCCAACATTTTTTTCAAGAAATTTTTTCCGGGACTTGGGACTTGGACAGGACTTACATCAGCGATGTCGAAAGGGGCGAACGTAATATCTCCCTGCTTAACCTCAATAAGATTTCCACGGCCTTGAAAGTGCCTTTGTCCAACCACCTTGCTTAAACACACTAATGCCGATTATTTTTTCTTGGTGCTTTCCTTAAATTCGAAATATAATTTGACTGCACCCTTTAAGGTCGACGTACCTGTATGATAATCGCCATTGAAAGGGATTTTATGGTTCGGTACGCTGTCTCGTCTCGAAAAGGTAAGCCTCTCCATCAATGCCTTGCCGTCATCTTTGGCAAAATGTTTATCAAGGTCGCCCTCAAATTCTACAACTCGGTTGCAGTTTGAAATCCTATTCCCGATAGTCTTCTTGCTTTTATATTTCCTCGATAACCATTCACGGAAGTTATCAACATCTATTTGGGACATAATATTTTTTAAGCTCCAAAGTAGTGGCATTTAATTTAGGAAGCAAACCTAGGAGAATCAGCATGAACACATGACGATTAATAAAGTGTAAAAATTGACCCCGGCGTCATGTCTTCTTAAATCTCGATTTAGGTCAAAGCCGTTCAGCTGCAAGCCGTTTATACTCGAATTAGACTAGAACACGAAAGGAGAGCTTCAAAACGCGCCAGATGCCGATTTTACATGTTGCCAGCTTTGTTAGGACTCAGGATTTATTCCTGGTCCCGCCAGCCGGCAACATGTCGTCCTAAATCTCGATTACGGTTAAGCATCCGGTCAGTACCGACCCGATGTTACTTTTCCAAATCATCAACATACCATTAAAATCATCTAATTCGATCACTCCCATATATTCAAGGAACCATACGTTACCGAGCAGGAGAATTTCACAACCGGGGAATTCCAATATCAACTCTTTGTGATTGTCCAATTGTCTCCGGTATTCACAAATTTGTCGCAACCTGTCGGCGGCACTTGCTCCTTTGTAACGCGTGATTTGTTCCTCAAACGCGTCTGCAAGTAGTCCGCAGAAACGTTCGTCGCTAATGCCGTAAGATACTCCAAAGCCGGATGGTTTGTCGTTCTTCCAGAATGCGGAGATACGTATTAGTCTTCCAAAATTGTGGTCGCCATAAATAAGCTTTTCTAACCTTTTTCTTTGTTTCATAACAGTTTTTTGTTTGAAGCGAAGATGTAAGGCAATTCCTGAAGTGGAGGTGAAACGTCAAATGGCAATTCCATACTTGATTTATGCCTACACCAGCATGTGGTATATATTCTTAAATCTCGATAACAATCAAGCTCTGGATCAGTACTGGTCTTAAAAACACTAAAAAACGCAAAAGCCATGCAAAGGTTTCCTGGCGCCGGTAGAAATGTCATACGGTTCTGCTACCCTTGCTGTGTACTAAATCTAAAATCAAATTTTATGAACGAACAAGTAATCGAGTTCCTGACCAACAATCCGAACTCAAATAAGGGACAAATAGCAGATGCAGTAAATCTCCGTGGCTTGGGATTGTTTAACCTGATAAAGAAGATGCTGGGCGACGGACTCATCACAGCACAAGGCGAAGGCAACGACGCTACCTACTCGATTGCAGAAACGGCGATCGAACCAGCGACCGAGGCACAACCCGTAGTTGATGAAACCCCTCAGTCACAAGTTGATACCGATGTAAAAACAGGCACTGGCGAACAAAACGAGCAGACAGAACAAACCGGCGGTGAAGTCAAAGAGGCGGTGAAGAAAGAAGAAGCAGTCACTAAACAATCCACCACCAAGGCAACTACAAACCGCGATAACTCCAAGTACAAGTTCAACGGTGAGGAGTATGGCAAAGGCCCATTGGTTCGTGCTGTCGTGGCTAAGTATGGTGAAGACCACCCCGATACGACATACAAACAACTAAAGGAAATATTCCCCGATACCCTCATGAAGCGCTTTGGGGTATTTGCCAACGAGGCCGAGGCAAAGAAGCTGTCCGGCAGTAAGCCACGATATTTCCTCAAGCCCGAGCAAATGATAAAGATCAAGGGGCAGAAAGAGCCTATCGCTATCTGTAATCAATGGACGGCAGCTTTGGTCGAACCGTTCATCAAGGTGGCTAAGGAACTCGGTTATAAAATAAAGTAGAGTTCAAAGTATTTGTGAATTTAAACGGGCATCATGTTGGTGCCCGTTTTTTATTTGTATAGTTGTTCAAAGATCGATATTGCATACTTCTTGTCTGACCGTTCGCCAGCTTGTTATAAGCCGTTACTACTAAAAAAGCGCTTAGTTAGAAGAGATTTCAGGCTTAGTCTATAGTTGTTAGCAGTACTTATCCGGTCT
>CAIVFQ010000103.1 GCA_903905285.1 uncultured Alphaproteobacteria bacterium | reverse complement strand
TCGTTGGTATGGAAACCAATGAATAGATGTGCCTGGGATTGTTGAAATTTCGAGGCAGAGGGAGAGTCATGTTGTGTGTGGCGGCGGGGCGGGCGCTGTGTGAGTTTTCGGGGCGGGCCCCTCAAGGCACCACTATGCCCAGAAAAAGGAGTAATACACCTGAAGAAATTTACCCCTTGTTTTAAAGGCGCAAAAACCATCTTTTTTATGAAGTGGCATAATAAACTCTAAGGCGTTTTATAAAATCCCACTCATTCATCTTGATAACAAAAAATACTCTATATTGACATTCTGAATCGTATTGATACTATATGTTGTGTTTTATGAATCAATTTTTGATATGCGAAGGGGGGTGAAGTATGCTGACAAATGCTTATGACTTTGACCAACATGGTCACTTGATTTCTTATGATCCCAGGGGGGTATATTCTCTTTCAAGGCGGCAGGCCAAACGGAAGCGCGTTAACACTGTGCAGTCTTCAATGACAATGCCGAAACTTGACCCCCAGAATCTAAAGCTTGACCTTCCCGTGATGCACTGCTGACAGATTTTGGCAAAGCGACAATCCAAGATCGATATCTGCTTAAGGGCGAATCGTATCAACAGATGTTTGCGCGGGTGGCTTGTGCCTACGCTGACGATATCAATCATGCTCAACGCCTTTATGACTACATGTCAAAATTATGGTTTATGCCGTCTACGCCTATTCTTTCCAATGGCGGGGCGAAACGGGGTTTGCCCATTTCTTGCTTTTTGAACACGGTTGATGATTCATTGGACGGCATTGTGACAACTTGGAACGAAAATGTGTTGTTGGCTTCAAACGGTGGGGGGATTGGAACCTATTGGGGGTTTGTTCGTGGTGTGGGTGAATCGGTGGGAAAGCCAGGTGGTGAGTCTGGAAAAACATCGGGTATTATCCCATTTATTCGCGTGATGGATTCTTTAACGCTCGCAATCAGCCAAGGCAGCCTACGCCGGGGGTCAGCCGCGGTTTATTTGGATGTGCATCACCCTGAAATTGAAGAATTTCTTGAGATTCGGAAATCTTCCGGCGACTTTAACCGTAAAAGTTTGAATCTTCATCATGGTATCAATATTACCGATGCCTTTATGGAAGCCGTGCACGATGACAAAGATTTCCCCCTAATCAGCCCCAAAACTAACCAAGTTGTACGCACCGTCAATGCCCGCCAATTGTTTCAAAAAATTGTGGAAATGCGTTTGCAAACCGGTGAACCATATTTGGTGTTTATTGATACCGTGAATAAAATGTTGCCCAAGCACCAGCGTGAGTTGGGGTTGCAGGTGAAGATGTCAAATTTGTGCAGTGAAATTTTATTGCCAACGGGGCCAGATCATCATGGAAATACGCGCACAGCGGTGTGTTGTTTATCATCGCTTAATGCTGAAACGTGGGATGAGTGGTCTGACAACCCGTCTATCATAGAAGACGTCCTTCGTTTCCTTGATAATGTATTGCAGGAATTTATCGACACGGCGCCAAAGGGAATGGCCAGGGCCCGGTATGCGGCCCTTCGCGAACGGTCGGTGGGTTTGGGTTTGATGGGGTTTCATTCTTTCTTACAGAAAAACAATCTGCCCTTTGAAGGGGTCATGGCCAAATCGTGGAATAGGAAAATGTTTCGGCATCTTCGTCGAGAGGCTGATGCGGCCTCTGTTGTTTTGGCAGAGGAGCGGGGTGCCTGCCCAGATGCCGAAGAACGCGGCGTCAACGCGCGTTTTTCCCATAAACTGGCAATTGCCCCAACCGCCAGTATCAGCGTTATTTGTGGGGGGAACATCGGCCTGTATTGAGCCGATTCCAGCCAACATATACAATCACAAAACTCTTTCGGGGCATCACGCTGTGAAGAATATTTTTCTTGAAAAGGTGTTAGAGAAGAAAGGGCAAAACGCAGAATCTGTTTGGCAATCGATTTTGGAACATGAAGGGTCTGTTCAACATCTGGAATGCCTGTCTCAGCAGGAAAAAGATGTCTTTAAAACGGCCTTTGAAATTGACCAACGCTGGATTATTGACCTGGCAGCTGATCGTGCACCTTTCATTTGTCAGGGTCAATCGGTCAATCTTTTTTTGCCTGCCGATGTGGATAAATGGGATTTATTAATGTTGCATTGGAATGCCTGGAAGAAAGGGCTAAAAAGCCTTTATTACTGCCGTTCTAAATCGATCCAACGGGCGGAATATACGGGTGGGGAAGATAAACCAATCAAAGTCCCCCAAGTCAATCACACGAATTATGAAGACTGTTTGGCGTGTCAATAGAAGAAGAAAGAAACCCCCTATGACTACTTATACTCATAAAAACCCTTTAGACCTTCAAGGTAAGGGGGTTATTGGCCTTTTGGAAACGTCGGGAAGTTATAACGTTGATCGTTACCCTTGGGCGTATGCGGCGTGGAAACGTCAACAGCAGATTCACTGGGTTGGTGAAGAGGTTCCTTTGGGTGAAGACATTAAAGATTGGCAGTCCGATCAGTTGACAGCTCTTGATCGTCACTTGTTAACGCAGATTTTCCGGTTTTTTACTCAGTCTGATATTGAAGTCAGCGATAATTATTTCAAACGGTATATTCCCATTTTTCAGCCTCTTGAAATTCAGATGATGATGGCCGCCTTCACCAACATGGAAACCGTTCATATTGATGCCTATGCCTTGTTGCTGAAAACTCTTGGCATGCCCAATACAGAATTTGAGGCTTTTCGTGATTACGCTTGTTTGCGGGAAAAGACCGATTACATGCACAGCTTTGGCACAACCACGTGTGCGAATGTGGCCCGTACGCTGGCTATGTTTGGTGCCTTTACCGAAGGAATGGCTTTATTTGCCAGTTTTGCCATGCTAATGAATTTTCCCCGGCATAACAAAATGCGGGGGATGGGGCAGATTATTAGTTGGTCAGTGCGGGATGAAAGCCTTCATTGCGAGAGTGTTATTCGCCTGTATCATGAATGGTCAAAGGAAACGGGTGCCGTCACCAAAGCGGTCGCTGATGATATTGTTGACGTGGGCAAAACCATGGTCGGTCTGGAGGATAAATTTATCGACTTGGCCTTTGAATTGGGGGATGTTCAGGGCATGACGCACCACGATATAAAAAATTATGTGCGCTATGTCTGTGATTGGCGGCTGACGCAGCTTAAGCTAACGCCGGTCTATGGCTATTTCACCGGAAAACAAGGCGATTATCAACAAACAAAAGACCATCCACTGCCATGGCTTTCGGCCATGCTGAATGGGGTGGAACATGCCAATTTCTTTGAGACGCGGGCGACTGAATACTCAAAGGCCGCCACGACGGGTGATTGGAATGGGGGGGAGGGTGCCTGGACCCGATTTGACCTTTTGCAGCGCAAGTAAAACTTTAGCTATATTTTAAGAAAAATTAACCTGTATTCCTTTGAAATCCTGTGTCAAGAGAAAAATCTATTTTTTTTCTCATAATTATGGTGAAAATTTTTAATAATAATAATTGATTTTTTTTTATTAATAGGACTATTTTAGCACGCAATTGAAATAAAGAGCCAATTAAGGCAGCTTTATAATAAATTTTATTTA
>CAIVFQ010000102.1 GCA_903905285.1 uncultured Alphaproteobacteria bacterium | reverse complement strand
TAAACGAAAACGATATAACGTAAAATTCAAAATCATCGCTGGAATCGTCAATCTCAAAAATGGATTCGCTATAGCCTAAACAAAAATAGGGGAATGGGATCTGTCAGCTTCTTTGAGCCAACTGCCTCGACTTACGCAGCAGGTTTAGTTACAGTGAACAAGCTTACTTAGAATTTCTTTGAGAGATTCTCAATATACCAGACTAAACCTGCACAGCGAATATATTTTAACAACAAATTACTGTATATGCGAATTATACAAATAATGCAAAATGTTTTTTGAGATAATTCTATTGAGTATAGGAAGTTATTTCTAAACTAATGAGCAGAGCATCATTCCCGACTTCGCGGGAATAACAATAAGGAGAGAGAATATCAAGGGCGAGTGACGACAAAGAGGCAACATCCACCTTGTCATTGCGAACTTTCAAAGAGAACGTGAGGATTTTATCGTTTCATCGCCGGCATACCTAATCGTCTTTTTGTAATCCTACTCTTGCCCCACACCACTTGCGAAAAAAGTTAAAAATTGGATTTAAAACTTTGTCCATAATGTGCCCCTGAATAAGACAGAAATTTTGTGTAAAAGGTTCAATTCCTTTGTATTCATTGCCATAGTGGTGAACTCTGTGATGCGCCTCATCGAGGATGATTTTTTCATTTTTGGCTGCTTTTACTAACGTTTTGTCCTTATATTGACCATGAGAGATGGAGTGGAAAACTTCACAATTCGCCAAAAAAACGCCCCCAATTGTTAAAGCATACCCAGGTACACCCCCTAATAAACTAGCACCTACCAAAACGGGAATAAGACAAATATTATAGCCACGCGTTTTTTCCCAATAAGTCATTAAAGTCAGATTCTGCGGATACTCATGGTGCATAAAACTTGCGGGAAACATTGTCAATGTGATTCGTGTGGCTAGGGAAGGATTTCCACAAACCTTGTCATCCGTTGATGCATCACCAATAGCGTGAACAACGCCTGATGATTCATCAGCCGCAAGGAAACCGATCGCCGCTCCTAAGGCTAGGCTGACAGGGCTTAAGGTTTGTGTCGCTGAATAAAGGTTATAAGCCAGCATCAAAGCCGATGGTGTAAGGATAAGGGCTTTATCAAAAAAGTTTTCATGAGTCCATCCTCCTAAGAGTCCCAGTTCTGCTTCTGTATATCTTGCTAAAGAGCCGGGCCTTTGCAAAAGCTTTTTTTCTTCTCGATTGTCAGTCGACATCAATTTGGTCACCCCCATAGATGGCGGAGCTGAATCAGTTTCTTCATTCATTGAATAAACAGAATCTTGATATAAAATTAAAATTAGAAATGCAAAAAAGGCTGTTTTTTTTATTATAATTAAAGCAATTAGACACTTTATTACTATACAATAGATTATTTTATTAGATAATACTTTATAGAGGTTAATTTTTCGTTAAATCCACTTCAATAATTATTTACACCTCTTTTTGTTTTTTGGAAAAAGGATCACATTCTAACGTTTTTGAAAAACAGACAACCCCCGAAGAAGGTCAATGGCCCTTTGTAATTGGGTATCTGGAAGGTCGTTCCTGGGAAGCATGGCCCCTTTTTGAGACTTGGGATCTTCCTTCGGTGGATTATTTTCTATCATAATGTCAGGTTCCACCCCTTGCTCGTGAATGGGCTGCCCCTTAGGCGTAAAAAAGCGTGCCGTTGTTAACCGCACACCACCATGCCCTGGAATACCAAATAACGTCTGAACAGACCCTTTTCCAAAAGACCGCGCCCCCATAATAATGGCCCGCTTATGGTCACGCAAAGCCCCTGCCACAATTTCCGAGGCTGAGGCCGTACCACGGTTTATCAGAACAACCATGGGCACACCCTTTAATAAATCGTGACCCTTGCTGTACAATTTTTGGTTATAGGCTGGATTACGACTTTTTATCTCAACAACAAGACCAGAATCCAGGAAATAACTAGCCACAGCAACAGCCTGATCAAGTGTGCCACCAGGGTTATCTCTTAAATCAAGAATCAGCCCTTGAATCCTTGGGTTATTTTTCTTTAATCCCTTCAGAACATCGCCCAACTTAGACGCCGCATTCTCACTAAAAAAGCTAAGACGCACATAGGCCACAGTTTCTTTCATGCTAAAGCGGACGGGGTTAATTTCGATAATGGCCCGCTTAATTTTGATTGCAAAAGGTTCTGTATCGGGGCGTGCTATGGTCAAAGTGACTTCTGTACCAGGCGGGCCTTGCAAAGACTGCAAAGCAACTTGGTTCGTCAGTTTATGCACTTCTTGATTATTGATATGGGTGATCGTATCGCCAGCTTTGATGCCAGCCTTGAAAGCAGGTGTTTCATCAATGGCAGCAATAACTTTGATAACTCCTTTGGTGATCATAATCTCTAGCCCTAAGCCAGCAAATTCGCCCTTGGCACGATCCGTCAAAGACTTATAATCTTGGGCATTTAAATACCCTGAATACGGATCTAAATTAGACAAAAGCCCATTTAAAGCCCCTTCAACAAGCTTTTCCTGCGGTACATCATCCACATAATCTTGCCGAATTTTGTCAACAATCTCTGAAATCAAGGCTTCTAAATTTAAGCTAATATTTTCTGCATCTTGATCTTGATTACAGCCCGTTAATGCCCAACCCAAAAAGAACAAGATGATAAGGAATCTATATCCAACCTGAATAAAAGTCATGCAATTACTACCTAGGCACATCATTAAGCATTTTTAGATGCTGACGCACCTGCGCAATATCATTGCACAATTTTACAATTTGGTCGTGTTGCTTTTTAAAAAGAACATCTAAAGATCGTATCGCTAAATTTTGGTGAACCAAGTCTTTAAGATTCTGTGACAAGGAGGTCGTTAGCCGATAGGGACAAGGTTGCATTTTTCTTAATCGCCGCAAAACTTGGCCAATTTGAAACTGCTGTTGATGCCATTTTTCTAAAAGCATCGTTTCACGCTGTTTAAGTTCGGCCACGGCAGGAGGAAAACTTGCAGCACACAGATATTGGACCGAACACATTAGAACTAAGACCAAAATTTTCATAACTTCACAAATAATGATTGACTGGTCATCTCAAAAGGAACTTGATAGCCTAACATTTCCAAGATTGTCGGCGCGATATCCCCTAACGCTCCATCGACACGCAGCTGCTGCTCGCCTTTTCCAACAAGCAAAAAAGGAACAGGATTGCACGTATGCGCTGTATGAATATCACCATCATGATCAGTCATTTGCTCAGCATTTCCATGGTCAGCAGTAATAACAATAACCCAGTTGTGGGTTAGCGCCGCTTGCTCTAAATCTTTCAAACAAGTATCGACAGCTTGAATAGCTTTCTTGGTGGCCTTTAAATTCCCTGTATGACCGACCATATCAGCGTTAGCATAGTTCACAATAATCAGCTGATGTTTACCTTGGTGAATGGCCTTCACAACGTTTTCTGTAACAATCGCCGCTGACATTTCCGGTTGCAAATCATAGGTAGCAACATCAGGTGACGGAATCAGAATGCGGTCTTCCTTATCAAAGGGTTGCTCACGTCCCCCATTAAAAAAGAAGGTTACATGGCCATACTTTTCTGTTTCAGCTATACGCAGTTGTGCGTTTCCAGCATTGGCAATAACTTCCCCCAAGCTATTGTTTAAGGGAACTCTTGGAAAAACAGCAGGAAGATAAGGCGTTAAATCATCAGAATATTCAGTCATACCAATCGCCGCCGCCCATTGAATAAGATGAGTGCGTTCTGCCAAGGAAAAATCTGGCTTCACCAACATTCTTAATAATTGACGCACACGGTCAGCCCGAAAGTTAACCATGATAAGCCCCTCACCGTCCGCAATACCTTGATAGGGATTGGACATGGTATCAATCACACAAGGCGGAATAAATTCATCATTGATATCTTGCTTATAAAAAGCATCAATTGCCTCAAACGCATCCTTGAAATGATGATCAGATTTCCCATTCGCAATCGCCTGGTAAGTTTTACCGGTTCTGTCCCACCGTTGATCACGATCCATCGCATAATAACGACCACTTAACGTCACCAACTGTGTGTGATCATTCAAAAAGGGTTGCAACGCTTTAAGCGAGTCAGCCGCACTTTTTGGGGGTGTATCGCGCCCGTCTAAGAATGCATGAATTTTAACAGGAATTTGGGCGTGATTGAGAATTTTCAACAGGGCAAAAAAATGGTCTTGATGGGAATGCACGCCACCGTCTGAAAGCAACCCCATCACGTGGCAAACACTTTTGTTTTGACTGAGCCGTTTGACAAGATTTTCAAGCGGCCCTTGGTCTTTTAAAGTTCCATCTGCAGCAGCCTGATTAATTCTTGGCAAGTCTTGGGAAACCACGCGCCCCAAGCCAATCGTCATGTGACCAACCTCAGAATTTCCCATTTGCCCGTCAGGCAACCCTACCTTCTCCTCTGAAGCCGCTAACGTTGTATTGGGATAGTTTTTAAGCATCTGCGCCCAATAAGGCGCGGCCAAGCTGATGGCATTTGTTTCGCTGGCTTCAGCGACACCCCAACCATCTAAAATACACAAAACGACGCCTTTGGTTTCTGAAGTGCTCATTTTTCAAACAATAAAGTTGTTTTTATTTCATATAAACTAACAGAGTTTTCAACGATTTCCCAGTGGGTATGAAGAGTTTTAGCATAAGCACAATCCCAACTGAAACACGAACAATAACCTAATTTTTTCGCTGGTTATTACTTGCAAAATGTGCTTAAATCCAAGAAACAAAAAGGTTTATTGTATCGGTTTGATTTTTGGTGCCCTCTTAAGGATTTAACAATGGTTCGGCATCTATCACACTGTTTTTCTAACCTCGTTCAACAAAATATTTTAATAATAAAGATGCCTGTCATACCTATAATTTATCCTCTTAACGTCTTTTACACTAAGGATCATGTTTCGGTGTCGATCAGGCTGCGCATGGAGATCGTTGCCAAATGGCTAAAAAATTACTTATTGATGCGAATCATCCCGAAGAAGTTCGGGTTGCTGTCGTTAACGGACAGATCTTAGAAGATTTTGATTCCGAAACCTCAACCAAAAAACAAATAAAAGGCAACATTTACCTTGCCAGAGTCGTACGCGTCGAGCCGTCGCTGCAAGCTGCCTTCGTTGAATTCGGTGGCAATCGCCATGGCTTTTTGCCCTTTAGCGAAATTCATCCTGACTACTATCGTGTGCCGGTTTCTGATCTTCCTGCCGCTGAATCAGTCTTGGGAGCTGACGAAGAAAACTTAGATGACAGTTCATTCAACAGCGAACCTGATGAATCTACTGATGATGAAGCAGAAGTTGTTTCAGATCTTGATGAAAATTCCCCAGAAAAAGACCAAAACATTGACGCTGATGATGAGGAAAAAACCAGCAAAAAACCTCAATCTTCGCGAACCTCTGGCTATCGCTATAAAATTCAGGAGGTTATCAAACGCCGCCACATTATGTTGATTCAGGTCGTTAAAGAAGAACGGGGCAACAAAGGTGCCTCTTTAACAACGTACCTCAGTCTTCCTGGCCGTTATTGCGTTTTGATGCCGAATGCTGGATATCGAGCAGGGGGAGTTTCCCGTAAAATTAACGACGGAGAAGATCGTCGCCGTTTGAAAGACCTTGTCAAAGATTTAAGCATCCCCGATGGAATGGGCTTGATTGTACGTACGGCTGGCCAAGAACGAAATAAGATTGAAATCCGCCGAGATTACGATTACTTGCTGCGATTGTGGAGCGAAATCCGCGACTTGACCTTACAGTCAATTGCACCCTTCCTGGTTTATGCCGAAGGCGACCTTATCAAAAAGGCAATCCGTGATATTTACAACAGGGACATTGATGAAATCTTGGTACAGGGAGAAGAGGCTTATAAACAAGCCAAGTCTTTCATGCGCCAACTGATTCCAAGTCATGTTCGCAAGATTAAATTATATCAAGATGAAAATTGCCCTTTGTTGCATCGTTTTAAGGTTGAGGAACAAATCAACCAAATGATGCAGCCTTCTGTCAGGTTACCGTCAGGTGGGTCCATCGTTATCAATGTGACAGAAGCTTTGGTGGCGATTGATGTCAACTCTGGCCGTTCAACACGGGAACGTCATATTGACGACACAGCTTTAAAAACAAACCTAGAGGCTGTTGACGAAGTGGCGCGGCAAATGCGCCTGCGCGATCTTGCGGGCCTTGTGGTCATCGACTTTATTGACATGAGTGATACCAATCACATTCAACAAGTTGAGAAAAAACTACGCGAAGCTGTCAAGACAGACCGCGCCCGCATTCAGTTAGGAAAAATTAGTCAATTTGGGTTGATGGAGTTATCGCGCCAACGATTACGCCCCAGTTTGATTGAGACTTATACCATTCCTTGTATCCACTGTCATGGAACTGGTTTGGTGCGTTCTATTGAATCCATGTCGTTGCATGTCTTGCGTGCTGTTGAAACCTGTGCCTTGCAACAACCTGCAAAAGAAATTCTTTTGACTGTTCCTAATGGCGTTGATCTTTACCTTTTAAACCAGAAACGTCAGAATCTTATTGCTTTAGAAAATCGTTTTTCCTTATCGATACAGGTTAATCGCGACCCTGCCTTGAATTCACCTGACTTTAAGCTAGATGTCTTGGCGATTCAGGAAACAGCCAGAATTGCCCCAGCTGTAAGTCCGAGACCGTTATTAGCCAAACCTGAAGAAGATGAAGAAGAAAAACAGACAGCGCAACAGGGTCAAGGCGAAGATGAAGCAGCCGCAACGAAAAGTCGTAACAATCGCCGCCGTCAACGCCGTCGACGCCCTGCTGCGCCCGCTCAACAAAATACAGACCAAGCAAATGGTCAGCCCCAAGGAGAAGCTTCTGCGCTTGAATTACCTGTCCAAGCTTCTGAGTCAAAAGGTGATACTTTGGATGCGCAGCCGAAAACAGATGGTGAAGCGCGTGTGCCTAGTAAGAATCGTCGTCCCCGTCGCAGGCGTCCTGCAACCAACAGGACAGACGTTGCTGGCGCCGAGAATGCCCCTCCTCCTGTGGTCACCGCTGAAAAACAGGTTATCACCAACAATAATACACATGAGGGTCTTCCCTCTGACGCTGTTAAGAGTGATAATAAGGAAGGTTCTTCTTCAAGGAAAAGGAATGGCGGGTGGTTCAGACGCCTCTTAGACTCTTAAAATTACACAAACTTTCTCGTCATTGCGAAAAGCGAAGTCACGTGGCAATTCAGGAAGCATATGGATCGCCGCGTTCCTCTTGGTTGCGCACAATGACGAGCAGTGTGCACAAATTCCTTGTGGCAATATTCGCCCTTTTGTTTTTATGTTTGTCGACAGCGCAGGCAGCCGAGATTCAGAAAGATCAATTTATTAGTGACGAAGAAATTGAACAAACCTTAACGGATTGGTTAACTAAAATCTTCGAAGTTGCCAACGTCCGCATGGAACCTAAAGTATTGCTTCTGTCGTCTTCTGATGTCAACGCAGGGGCGACTTTGGGTGGCATGATCATTGTTTACACCGGCTTAATTTTGAAATGTGAAAACGTTTATCAACTGTTGGGCGTATTGGCACATGAAACGGGGCACATTGCTGGCGCCCACAGCGCACGCGCGGCTGATGCCCAAACCCAGGCCCTTGTCCCAGCCGTTGCCACCATGCTTTTAAGTGGAGCCGCTGCATTGGCCACAGGTTCCAGCGAAGCTTTAATAGCTGGTTTAATGGGGGGATCCCAGATATTTGAACGGGGTCTTTTAAAACATAGTCGTGATCAAGAAGAAACAGCCGACAGTGCCGCGCTTAGGTATTTAACAGCTTTAGGTTGGCCAACTAGAGGATTAAGTGAATTTCTAAATCTACTAGGTGCTGGCTACACAGGCCACGTTGACCCCTATACATCAACCCACCCTTTATCGAATGACCGTAAGGAAAAAGTGGCTTTGTTTGAAAAAGAAGCTCATAGAACTATACAATCCTTACCAGAGGGAAAGGAAAAGGTTTCTTACCCTGAAGGGCAGTCCCGCACGACTATACAATCGTTACCAAAGGAAGAGGAAAAGGTTTCTTACCCTGAGGGGCAGCCCCGCACGACTATACAATCCTTACCAGAGGGAAAGGAAAAGGTTTCTTACCCTGAGGGGCAGCCCCGCACGACTATACAATCGTTACCAAAGGAAGAGGAAAAGGTTTCTTACCCTGAGGGGCAGCCCCGCACGACTATACAATCCTTACCAGAGGGAAAGGAAAAGGTTTCTTACCCTGAAGGGCAGCCCCGCACGACTATACAATCGTTACCAAAGGAAGAGGAAAAGTTTCAACGCATCAAGGCCAAGATTAACGGTTTTATGAACAAACCTGATGCCGTTTTGCGAAGCTATAAGTCAGATGATAGAAGCATTCCGGCGCAGTATGGGCGGGCGATTGCTTTGTATCGCAAAGGCAAACATTCTGATGCACTAAATTTGTTAAATGCTCTGATAAAAGAAAACCCCGCTGACCCTTTCTTTTTGGAATTTAAAGGCCAGATTTGTTTTGAAACAGGCAAGGTTTCTGAGGCCGCAGATTATTTCCGACAAGCGTTGAAGCTTTTACCTAAGGCCAAAACCATTCCTGTTTTATTGGCGCAGGCTTTATTAGAAACCCCCAACCCCGACGGTAAAACTTTAAATGAAGCGATTAGCCTTTTAAGACAGGTTACTGATCACTCGTCGGAAAATATCTTTGCCTGGCGTTTATTGGCAAAAGCCTATGGTAAAAACAATCAAATGGATCATGTGGCCTTGTGCCTGGCCGAAGAAGCCTTTTTGATCAATGAATTACCCAGGGCAAAAGTACAGGCTGGCACAGCCTCTAAAAGCAAAGACCCTGTGGTGAGCAAACGCGCTAAAGATATTTTGAAACAGATTGATCCTGCTGAAGGTGCAAAACCAAAATAGTCGATTAAATTTGGCAATAAATTACGGCATGTAATCAATTAGATTTAGGGAAGTTCTTCAGTCAAATTGCGGACATAATGCGCCCTTGTGGGGCCCTCCCCGAATCCGCTGCAACGTCCCTCCCCGCCACCTCACACAACACAATTCTCCCTGTGCCCCAAAACCTTTCAGTCTTTGGATATGTCTTCCCATGGGGTTCCAATCCCATAGAAATTCAGCTAAAGTCCAGAAACCGGTTCCAAGACTCTACCTCAGGCAATTCCCTTGCTCTTTAAAAAAACAAGAAAAGGGTTTTATATACCCCATCGCGCACCCGACTCATCTCGGGTGTAACTAAACCACCACTGTTAGAATAGGGGGGTGAAAGATTAAGAAACGGTTAAAAAAATCTTTCTAACATCCTATTCAAGGACGCAGCCTGAGTCTCAAAGTGTCTGAACTCATACAAACAAAGCTTGCTTTGTGGCCAGGAACCTTTTAGAAACGAAGGGTAATTCCAGAATCCCAACCTAAATAAAGTTGCATGACTAAATTTTTAGATTTTGAACGTCCTATAGCTGAATTAGAAAATAAAATAGAAGAACTTAGAAACCTTTCTAATACAGGCAACCTGAATATTGCTAAGGAAGTTTTAAGCCTTCAAACTTCGGCTGACACCCTTTTACAAAAAACATATAAAAGCTTAACACCTTGGCAAAAGGTTCAGGTTGCCCGTCACCCTGATCGGCCTAAGTTTTTTGATTATTTAAATACCCTCATCCAAGATTTTATCCCCCTGTCGGGCGATCGATTATTCGGTGAAGACAATGCCATTATAGGCGGGTTGGGGTACTTTATGGGCAAGGTGACCCTTGTCATTGGCCAACAAAAAGGCAACGATACCGAAAGCCGCGTTAAACATAACTTTGGCATGGCTAAGCCCGAGGGATATCGAAAAGCCATCCGCCTGATGGAATTGGCTGATCGTTTTGGCATCCCCATTTTAACGTTTGTTGATACCGCTGGTGCTTATCCAGGCATTGACGCCGAAGAACGCGGCCAGGCCGAAGCCATTGCACGGTGCATTGAAACCTGTTTAAAGGTTAAGGTTCCCTTGGTCAGCGTTGTGATTGGCGAAGGGGGGTCAGGGGGTGCCATTGCGATTGCAGCAGCCAATGCTGTGCTTATGCTTGAACACTCGGTCTATTCTGTTATCTCACCCGAAGGGTGCGCGTCTATTTTATGGCGAAGTGCTACCAAAGCCGCTGAAGCAGCAGAGGCTCAACGCCTAACAGCGCAAGACCTGCTTCAATTTGGCGTTATTGATAAGATTATCCCTGAACCAATGGGGGGTGCCCATCGACTTCCTGAGGTTGCCATGCAGTCTGTCAAAGAAGCCATCCAACAAGCCTTTCAAAATCTTTCCCACCTAGACAGCCACAAGCTTCTGACTCACCGCCGCGATAAATTTTTAAACATGGGCACAAAGCTCTCTTAAGGGTACCTGATCATGATTTCCTTCGAGCTTTTACAACTCAACCTACTATCCCCTATGGTGCTAGCCTTTTTCTTGGGCGTTATGGCTGTTTGGGCCAAAAGCGACCTTCAATTGCCAGAGGGGTTGTACGCCGGCTTGTCCATGTATTTGCTGTTGGCATTGGGCTTAAAGGGCGGCGCGTATCTTTCCCAAACGTCATTTAGTATCATTGGCGTGCCAGCGGCTATGACCTTGTTGTTGGGGATGGCGTTACCCGTTATTGCCTATGTTATTGCGCATTTCATTGGGCGTTTTTCCCAGGCTGATTCGGCTGCCCTGGCGGCCCACTATGGGTCGGTTTCGGTGGTCACGTTTATGGCGTGTGAGGTTTTTGTGGAAACCTTGGGCACTCCAGGGGAAGGCTTCATGGCTGCCCTGGTGGCCATTTTGGAAATTCCTGGCATTATTATCGCCTTGTTGCTTGCAGAACATCGACCTGGTGTTAAGCAAGAATCAAGTCTTTGGCACCGGTTGGAAGGCATTCTTTTCAGCAAAAGCATTTTGTTATTGTTAGGGGGATTACTCATTGGTTTTATCTCTGGCAAGCCTGGTTTAGAAAAAATCTCCCCGTTCTTTATTGCGCCATTCCAGGGAGTTCTGGTTCTGTTCATGTTAGACATGGGCTTGGTGGCAGGAGAACGGTTGAATGACTTAAAACAGGTTAAGGGCTTCTTATTCGTATACGCCTTCTTAGTTCCCATTCTAAACGGTGCCCTTGGTGTTTATGGCGGTTACCTGGCTGGTTTATCATTGGGCGGAGCCACCATATTGGGGGCCATGTCAGCCAGCGCATCTTATATTGCAGCCCCTGCTGCGGTCCGCATTTCGATTCCCGATGCCAACCCGGTTTATTATTTAACCTCGGCCATTGCGCTGACTTTCCCCTTTAACCTGGCCTTTGGCATTCCGTTGTATTACCAATTTGCTGTTTGGTTATTTGGGCGGTAAATAAAAACAGATTGAATAAGAAAAAGAGAACACATATATTTTCTACGTGAGAATTAAGAAATCATTATAAGGAAGAAAGTGTTTAAGTTTTTATCTGCATTTATATTAATGGCGTTTTTTGGCGATATAGGTCAAGCAGCCATCTCTGAAAGTGCCCCAAGCTGTTCAACAGCACTTGTTGAACATCGACAACCGAAATATACAATTAGGCTCCACCCACTTATGGAGGCGTTTTTAAGGGGAGATCCGACCCGGGATAATATCCTTCACCCAGTTCCCCTGCAACAGAGGCCGTATTTGTTTAGAATTGAATGCGTGCCTGGGCCCAATGGAATTCCTAAGCATTTTTACGTATGGGGCACGTGTCACAATTTCCCGATTGAAGCAACTCTCCATCCTCGTATGTTGCGCCAGCTTTTATCCAGTTGCAGCCACATAATAGGCGAAATGATACCAGAAGAATCCTCTGAATCTAAAATTTATGCACGCAACATTCAAAAGTTTCGAGAACGTGGGCTGATGTTAGAAGGCGCAGCTAAAGAAGCCTTTATACATCAACTGGCTGCAACAGACATATCGTACTTAACGGATTATGAATGGTCCGAATTCAAAGATAGCAAGATTGAGGAAAAAGCCAACACCTATGTTAGGAGCATCTCTCCTCTTTCTGAATGCGCAGTATTGAGGATGCACGATCTTTTTATTAAAAAAAAGAAAAGAGAGTTGCAATTGGAGAGGGAATTCATTCTAGATTCAGTGCGAATCCAGGTAGATTCATGGGCTGAGTGTTTGCCAAAGCCTGTGAAAAATAAAATACTGCATTTATTGGGAAGAAACTTTGATCTAAACACACTTCACCCAACAATTGTGCATTTTCTACACGATAACAAATTACAAGGATTTGCCCAGAAAAGTAGAGGATTAGACTTAATGATTAGACGTTGTTTTGCCGATTGTGACGGGAATCAAGAGAACGTGTATGGACTAGAAACAACCCAAAATAGACTGGACACCGGATTCCTTGACCATCTGACAGAGGCAGTTACCTCGGAAACGCGCCATGGATTCCAAGAAAAAGTAAATAAACTAGCAGTGATGAAAACAAAACCAAACGTGGAGGACGCTTCGGAGCATGTTTTCACATGGAACAGCTTTTTCGTTGAGTATCACGCGGGTGTCAAACGAATATCAAAGAATAATGATTCTAATGCTGCAGGCAGGGACAGAGCATGGGTTCCTGTTTACATGCCCCGTATTCAAGAGTACGTTGAAAATTATTCCCCTCAACCTTTTTTGATGTATGTAGGCCAAGGGCATTTGTATTATATGTTGCAAACATTGGGCCAACAGCCCGATTTGATTAAACGTATAACCCGTTATGATGCAACGCGTGGGTGGGTTCCTGTTGGCTTTAAACCAGATGCAAGTGGTGGGTATTTCGATTATGCGTATTAGGATGTGATGGCTGGATCTATATATTTAGGGGGCGTTCCCTCAAGCTATCAGTCTTTCGTTATCAGAAGGTTATGGCAGGACTATACCCAACCGTTGTTGGTAGTAACAGCGACGGAGGAACATGTTGTCAGCCTTCAAGACCAACTGAATCGCATAGCCCCGCATATTCCGTGCCTTAGCTTCCCTGCCTGGGATTGTTTACCCTATGACCGCGTATCACCCAGCCAAGATATTGTGACCCAACGGTTAGAAACGCTGACAACGCTTTTACATAGTCCTGGGCGGTATTGCGTGATCACGTCTGTTGCAGCTTTGACGCAACGTGTGACGCCGCGGTTATCTCTGCTTGGTGAGTCTCTTGACTTAAAGATTGGCCAGGCGATACCTCGCGAAACCTTGTTAAACTATCTTGTCCATAAAGGGTTCCGCCGTTGTGAAACAGTTTACGAACCGGGTGACTATGCCGTCAGGGGCAGCATCATTGATATATTCCCAACATCTTGCGAAAACCCGTTACGGCTTGATTTTTTTGATGACGTTTTAGACGCCTTAAAAAGCTTTGATCCCCTGACCCAAAAAACCCTTGAAGTTTGTGAAAAGGTCGAATTAAAACCCATTCATGAAGTCACCTTAACCACCGAAACCATTCAACAGTTTCGCCAAAAATATCGTCAATTGTTTGGGGCCAGCAAAGGGGGCATTGAATCGGATGTCTTGTATGAGTCCATCTCTAATGGCAGAACTTACGCAGGTATGGAACATTGGCTGCCTTTGTTTTATGAGGGATGCGAGACGCTTCTTGATTATTTTCCAAACGTCTTAATCATTAAGGAAGACCATGTTGACCAGGCCCTTATCAGCCGTCAACAATCTATCAACGACTATTACCAGGCACGGGTAAACCCCATTGGGCGCGAGGCCACTTATCGCCCCCTGCCGCCATCGCAGTTGTACTGGACAAACGAAGAATGGCAAAGTTTTCACCAAAGTTCAGACGTTATTACATTCAGCCCTTTTGCTGCTGAAAATACGCAAGACCAGGGCGGACGGTTACCCCCTGATTTTACGGCCATTCGTCAATCGCAGCCTGATAAATTGTTTGAGACCATTTGTGAAACCATTCAAACGCACCAACAAGAGGGCAGGCAAATTGTTGTAACCAGCCACACGGATGGTTCCAGGCAACGGTTAGAAAGCTTGCTGCGTGATCAAGGGCTAAAACGTATTTTAGCGGTTCAAAATTGGCCCGTTGATGAGGCCGATCGCACCGTAATTTACAGTCTGACAGCCCCGTTCGAACAGGGATTTATAACCCCTGACCAGTTGGTTTTAACAGAACAAGACATTTTGGGCGACCGTATGGTTCGCAAATCGCCCAAACGCAAAAAGAGTTCTGTTTTTCAAGACGCAAGTCAGTTATCCGTGGGTGATCTTATTGTTCATAACGATCACGGCATTGGCCGTTACTTGAGGTTGGAAACCCTGACCATCAATCAGAAGGCCCATGACTGCCTTTGTTTGGAATATGAGGGGGGCGACAAGCTTTTCTTGCCCGTTGAAAACCTTGAGTTGATTAGCCGTTATGGCGACGAGAACAGCCTGGCGTCTCTTGACCGCCTGGGATCAGCCGCCTGGCAGAATCGAAAATCAAAAGTTAAAAAACGCATCCGCATCATTGCTGATTATTTGATTCGGTTGGCAGCAGAACGGGCTTTGCACCAGGGTGTTATCCTGGATAAAGTTTCCAATGAATATGACCAATTTTGCGCCCGTTTTCCTTACGCCGAGACAGAAGATCAACAACGCGTTATCGACGAAACCCTTAATGACTTGACGTTAGGTAAACCGATGGATCGCCTGGTGTGTGGGGATGTGGGCTTTGGTAAGACCGAGGTTGCGTTGCGCGCGGCCTATATGGCCGTGGCGAATGGCAAACAAGTTGCCCTGATCGTTCCCACCACGCTTTTAGCGCGTCAACATTACCAAACGTTTCGTCAACGGTTTCACGGGCTGCCTTATCGGGTGGAGCAACTCTCGCGCCTGGTTAAACCTAGGCAAGCCACTGAGATTAAGAAAAACTTAGAATCAGGTCATGTTCATATCATCATCGCAACGCAGGCGATTCTGGCCAATGACGTTCGCTTTCACGATTTGGGCCTTTTGATTGTGGATGAGGAACAACACTTTGGCGTGAAGCAAAAAGAAAAACTGAAAAGCTTAAAAAGCGATGTGCATGTCCTAACCCTGACCGCCACACCGATTCCCCGTACCCTGCAGTTGGCCCTGAGTGGCGTGCGTGAGCTGAGCTTGATCACTACGCCACCTATTGACCGCCTGGCCGTACGGACGTTCGTAATGCCCTATGACAGCGTTGTCATTAAAGAAGCCATCCTAAGGGAATACCATCGGGGCGGGCAGATTTTTTATGTGTCACCGCGGTTAGAGGACCTGGCAACCCTACAAGAACAACTGCATGTTTTAGTCCCAGAGGTCAAAATTGCCATCGCCCATGGGCAAATGCCACCGACTCAATTAGAAGACGTGATGACCGCTTTTTATGACCGGGCTTTTCATGTTTTGTTATCAACGAATATTGTGGAATCGGGCATTGATATTCCCACCGCTAATACCCTGATTATTCACCGGGCTGACTTATTTGGTCTGTCACAATTGTATCAATTAAGAGGCCGAGTTGGGCGCGCAAAGGCACAAGGATATGCCTATTTAACCCTGCCCGCCGACAAACCCATATCTGATACCGCGCAAAAGAGGTTAACGGTGATGCAAAGCCTGGACAGCCTGGGCGCAGGCTTTCGACTGGCCAGTCATGATATGGATATTCGGGGTGCGGGTAATATTGTGGGTGAAGAACAATCAGGCCATATTCGCGAGGTGGGGGTAGATCTGTATCAGCACCTGTTGCAAGAGGCGATCATCATGGCCAGGGCCGAACAAGCCAATCAAGAAGAGACTTATCAAGAATCTTGGACACCCCAAATTAACCTTGGCATGGCGATTTTGATTCCAGAAACCTATGTCAAAGATTTGGGTTTACGGTTAGAACTTTATCGCCGTTTGGCCCATTTGCAGGAGAGTGTTCAAATCAATGAATTCGCCGCCGAGCTGGTGGATCGTTTTGGTTCCCTGCCCCGGGAAGTTAAAAACCTGTTGGCAGTAATTGAGCTGAAAAGTTTGTGTCGCCATGCCAACATTGAAAAAGTTGATGCAGGCCCGAAAGGGTTGGTGATTGGTTTTAGGGAAGGAAAATTCCCCAACCCTAAGGCACTGATTGGGTATTTACAATCGGCGACTGTCCGCCAGGCTGGCGTTACGAAAATCCGTCCCGATCAAAAGCTGGTCTTTATTCGCGACTGGCCCTCTGAACAACTGCGCCTAAAGGGAACAACTGAGATTGTAAAGGCGATCGCAGGATTGGTTTAGACACAATTAAGAATTTCTTAATGTTTTTCATGTAAAAAAGATCATATACGATTTTTTTATTGGCCATCAAATGAATAAAGGCAAGCATAAACTCTTATTATTAGCATTGTTGTTTTCAACCTTTTCCATGCCCGCTCACGCAATCACTTCTTCCGCATTAGATGGAACGCTTCTGTTTAATAACAAGCAAAATTGGGGGCACCGAATTTATCATGCGTTTGATTTACCTTATACAAGCCAAACAAGTATAGGGCCGACTTTTCCTTCTGAAACAATCACAGCCCCAATCAGTGGAAATCTAGCGGCTATCGCAAGTAGGGGTTACACCCACATACAAATCTCGCCACCTCATCTAACAACGCCGTCGATATCGTCAACAGTGACCCAAGATGGAAACACACCAACAGTAATCTCTCACAATCCAAAAACAAATGGCTGGGAATTTTCTTACCAACCCTTGCTTTGCGTTTTGGATGATGCTTATCAGGCAGAATTGGATGCTGTGTTCGGAACAGGAATAAAAATTGTTTCCCAATACGGGGTGACTATAAATGGGAAAGTCGTCGGGTACCGCCTGGGTTCTGATCGCTATGGTTCTCTTAAAGACCTGAAAGATCTTATCGACGCTGCCAATAGAAATGGGCTCAAAATTATTGCGGATGCCGTTTTTAATCAAACGTCTGGTTACATGACCAATCAACCTGGGGATAGCAGTCCTCAATTTCATCCCTACACCTATGTGTCAGCCAGGGGATCAGAAAAAGCCACATATACCTGGGACAAAACGGTGGATTTAACGACTTTTTTCCACCCCCGTAATAGCATGGATCCATGGTATGCACCAAGTTCTTGGGTTTATGGTCCTGATTTAAACGTTGAATATTCAATGGTACAGCAAATGATTGTGGGGTATATGCAACTTCTGAGCGACATTGGGATTTGCGGTATACGTTTTGATTTGTTGTATGGGCTTGGCCCCAGTGCCACCAAAACGATCTTGGAACAGGCAAACGCAACAGGAATGTTCCAGGACGCTCCCTTTGGTTATGGAGAAAATGATCAATCTTTTCAAGACCTAGAAAGCTATGGAGCTATCGTGCCTGTCCAAGACCATCCATTGCATTACTCACTTGCCAATTGTCTAGTAGTTGGTCTGCCGGTCAGCACACTTGTTGCCCCCAAAGCGCTTGGAAATATCACAACCGCCACATTTTCAGTGAACCACGATCAATATCCTGGGGTGTCGACAGGGACAGGAAGTCTAACTGGATTCTACAGCAAGTCTCAAAGTCCAGAGGATGTCATAGATAGAACTACATCCCAGCTGGCTATTGCCTATTTGTGCGCGAAACGGGATGGTAATCCTCATATCTTGCGTTTTGAAGATGAAAGAGATAGCAAGACGTTAATTCAGCGTTCCCTAGCCTTTCGAGTCTTGATGGAACAACAGAATGCACCCCACGAATATATTGCGGCTTTGCCTTACACCCATGACGTCCTTTTAATAGCCCGCCAGTATGGTTTTGTTATTATCAATAGAAACCCAACGTACGATTATAAAATAACAAAAGACGTTATCAAAAATAGTGGCATACCCTCTGCCTACCTTCCCGATGGGGAATACAACGAATTATTAAGCTTAGGAACAGGCGGTACAGACACCACTCAATATACACTATCCAGCTCTGGCTTCAGCAAAGGTCTGGCGGTTGGTCCTATGGATGCAAAATTTCTTGTCCTCAAAAACACAACAGGTCAAAATGCCTATGATGTGACTTTCAAGGCGTCATGCAGCACAACAGTAACCGGAGACCTGGTTTTTATTGTTGGGAACCATCCCCTGTTGGGAAATTGGGGAGCCCGTCCTGATTCTTTGAACGGTTTGCTGTGCCAGAAGTCATATCCGACACCTGCTAATTCAGGAGTGACCTGGCCTAACTGGACGTCTCTTCCCCTACGATTTCCCGTGGGGATGTCTCTTCAGTATAAGTTCGCCGTAGCCAACACCCAAGCCAATAATGGCTCAATCAAAAAATGGGAAAGTGGAGTCAACCGAACATACGCAGTTACGGATGATGTGACAGTGTCTGCATCTCCCCCTGCGAACTGGCCCAACTGATTCTTTCTTTACCTTTGAACCGGGCTTTTTGGATAAGCGTATAAAAAGAAATTTTATCGCTTTAGGCATTCTTGGGATAGCCCTATTTGGGATCTCAGCTGATAAATTACTGGGAGCAAGTTCTGGCAACAGAATCTATAGTTCCCCATCACGAGTTTATCATGGACCTGCAAGATAAAAATAAGGGACAGAAGGATTGGTTTAACTCTTTTCAAGCTGTTTTTTGAAGTGCATAGGTATCGGAATCCATCGATCTACCCCTCTCTCTAAAGCTTGCCTTAAATAGAATATTCCTTCCCCGTTGTTATCTTCTTGTTGGCTGAGGCTAAGACCTTTAAACCAGATTGCTATAGAATTATTAAAGTCTCTTTCTAAAAGAACATCAATTATTTCGTTAACATCGACAAATGTCCCTTTAAAAAGAGAATGCGTTAAAAAAGACGCAACAAGATCAGAGCGAGAGGGAAATACCTTTAAAATGAAATAGACAAGTTCTTTCCATTCTTTTTCTGAATTTTTGTTTAATTGATTGGTGCAAGATAAGTAATCCAAAACGTTGGAAAGTATGCTGCATAAGTAAAGATTGGGCCGAGAAAGCCGCAAAGCAACTTTTGTTAATAAAAATAATTCATCCTTACCATAAGCATCATCGGGAAATTCCCTAACATGATCTAAACTTTTTTGCAAATACTTAGCCAGATGAATTCCATTTAAGCCCCCGTGAGTTAAAAGTTGATTTTCATTTAATGATTGATTATCAACCTCGCAGGCCAACCATCTGTTATTCCTGCTCGTATAAGTTTTGGCTCGTTGCCATTCATGATAAGTTGCCAGAATTAAGACGCACCCTACACTAAAAAAACAAATACTTAAAAATCTACGGTTTAAAACCTTAATGCCAACCATAGAAAACTGTGGAAACCGGAAGCGGCTGTTTTCTACCATCAGAGCAAGCCCCAGTGCAAGAAAAGGCAAGTGGATTCCTAAGGTAAACCACGTTGAGCTTATAGTCGTCCACAAAGCACAAATGTATACAGTCAAACTAAGATTTTCTTTTTTGCACATAAGAACCGGAATTGCCGGCAATACAATAGCCAAAATGAAGCCTGTTACACCTAATGCCAAAAGGCTTTCTAAACCCTGGTGATGACAATGAAAATCGACGCGTTCAAAACTGTCCCATGTGGGGGAGAAAATTTCTTCTTGATAAAATGCTATGGGCAGCTTGGATGCCTGAGCCATTAGTGCCTCGGTATAGTGTCCCCATCCCCATCCTGTCAAAAGCGAAAAGGGAGATTCTTTGAAGTGTTCAAAAACGATTTGAAGCAATTTAATTCGGGAATCAATACTACCAAACGTTCCTATCCTAATAAGGATAAATTCAAAACCAAGTATTAAAACTGGTATACATCCAATAAAAAAAGCATAAGTTCTACGGCTTATTTCTAATTTTTTAAGGGCAAGAATTATGACCCCATAAAGCACAGAGGCACAAAGGGCCGTTTTGTTGGAAGAAAGAGCGATAATGACGAAACTGAGAGCTAACAGGACTTTGCGAATTTTAACATTTTCAAAAACAAATCCATAACTAGGCAACATAATCGCAATTGGGCCTAAAAAAGCACTAAACACATACGGGCACCAGTCTGAGTAAAAGGATAATTTATCGGGGTGGCTGGCAAAAGTTAGGATGGTTATGGCTAGGGATGCAATTATGGCATTATATGCCAATATTTTTCCCTTTTCTGAATTAATCAGAACAGAAAAACCAACAAAAAAAACCAGAAAACTCAGATAAAATAAGACGCCTTCTACTGTCTGGGGCAAACCATAAAAATGCAGATAATGGTTTTGGTAAAAAGGCCACAGGATTACGGAAAATAAGACAAAAGATAGAAGAGGGATTAAAAGAACTATTTGTGAATGGCTAACAAAGGAGGAACGGCAATAACAAAAAAATGCCCCACAGAAAAATAGAATGCTGGAAATAAAATGCATTAGGCAGTTAAGCAGTTCCGCATCACCCCATATTCCAATCCGTAACGGAGGAATAGTGGCTAAGAAGAGCCAAAAGGACAATAGGCTGAAAACAACCAAACAGCGTTCTAAGATATTTTTACAACCAGAGAATTTAAGATCCATCAAAACATCGCAAAAAAAAATAACATCTAATTTTCACTTAATTTACTAAAAATTAAGGAAAAAGATACTATAATGCAATATCAATCAATTTTTAGAGTAAATAATATGAAAAAAAGTTTTATCGCTTTAGGCATTCTTGGAATAGCCCTATTTGGGATCTCAGCTGATAAATTACTGGGAGCAAGTTCTGGCAACAGAATCTATAGTTCCCCATCGAGAGTTTATCATGGACCCGAGAGAGTTTATCATGGACCCGAGAGAGTTTATCATGGACCCGAGAGAGTTTATCATGGACCCGAGAGAGTTTATCATGGACCCGAGAGAGTTTATCATGGACCCG
>CAIVFQ010000101.1 GCA_903905285.1 uncultured Alphaproteobacteria bacterium | reverse complement strand
TGCTTCTCTTTTGCTCCCACCTCGGGAAACAAAAGACATAACCTTTTTCCGTAGGTCTAACGTATATGCTCTTGCCATATCCACCTGACTATCACACAATCTGAAACTTGTCTATTAACCTAATAGAAAAATACTATAGTCGTCATGATAGTCAACGCGGTCGACAAGAAGGGCGTTACCATTTACCCCTATGACGATGACTTTTGTTCCTGCGGGAAGGTCCGGTCCTTCGACGCTCCAGATGGAGTCGCGAATGCGCACGCGGGATCGTCCATTTTTGATGGGGTGTTTGAAGGGTTAGTCTTGTGTTAACCAACCGTTGGCCTGGTTGATTCAGGCTGCTTGGTTTAGCATGGTCTTCTTTAAACAATAACTTTCCCAGCCAAGCGAAGATGACTGATAGGACGGCGAGTAGGCCCAGCTGTACCCAAAAATTGATGGTTATGCTGGAAATAACAATTGATAGGGCAAAGCTAGCAAAGGCGAGCCATAAGAGGCTGACGCCGGGTGTTCCGACAAACAATTCCACGCAGAACAATATCAGTGAAAAGCCAATCCAGTGCCAAGGTGTTATGTAAAAGTTCATTCTTTTCCCTTAGATTTAGGGGTTGGCGAAGAAGAAGACTGCAGCGTATCTTTTGTTAGTTCAGCGATGCCGGCGATTGTGCCAATTAAGCTGCTGGTTTCCAATGGCATCATGATCATTTTTTGGTTGGGGGATTTTGCGAATTCTTGCAAAGCTTCGACGTATTTTTGCGCAATAAAATAATTTAAGGCTTGGGTGTTGCCTTTCCCTATGGCCTCTGAAACGACAAGGGTGGCTTTTGCTTCGGCCTGGGCTAGGCGTTCGCGTGCCTCGGCATCGCGTTGGGCTGATTCGTTGCGACCTTCGGCCTCTAAAATCATGGATTGTTTTAACCCTTCGGCCCTGTTGATACGGGCTTGGCGTTCACCTTCGGCTTCTAGGATGGCGGATTGGCGTTCGCCTTCCGATTCAAGAATAAGGGCGCGTTTTTCGCGTTCGGCTTTCATTTGGCGGGCCATGGAATCAATCAAATCACGGGGTGGTTTAATATCTTTAATTTCAATGCGGGTGACTTTTGTTCCCCAGGGGCTGGTGGCTTCATCAACAACGACCAACAAACGGGCATTGATGGTTTCGCGAAGCGATAACAGTTCGTCTAAAACCATGGAACCCATGACGGTACGAATATTGGTCATGGTTAAATTCATAATGGCATTTTTAAGGTTGGCGACTTCGTAGGCTGATTTTGCGGCATCCAAAATTTGGTAAAAGATGACCCCATCAACGGTGACTACGGCATTGTCTTTGGTGATGACATCTTGAGAAGGCACATCGAAAACCAATTCCATCATGTTGACGCGGGCACCAATACGATCGACGAAGGGAAGAATCAAATGAAGTCCAGGCGTTAGAGTTTGAACATAACGACCAAAGCGTTCAACCGTATATTCGAACCCTTGAGGGATCACCTTAACGGCCTTGAAAAGGAAAATAACGGCCAAGGCCAAAAGACAAGCAAGGGTGGTTTCAAAAGCGTACATTGAGTTGATCCTTTGAGTCAAAATTTTATCAATAGTAGCGTGTATAGAGGTAAGCGGCAATGATGATTAAACTTTGGTGAATCCATTAGCTGCCAATAGTTCCCAATCGAAATGGGGGCCGGGGTCAATTTTACGGGTGGGGGCGATATCGCAATGCCCCGCCGTATTTTTGGTGATAAGGGGGTGGCGTGTGGCAATATCTTTCAAAAGGGATAATAACGCCTGGTATTGAGCGTCAGGGTAGGGGTGCCAGGAACCGGTTTCTAAAAAGTGGACATGGCCTGGGTTTTGTAATTCGATGCCAATGGAGAAATCGTTGACTCGATGGCGGCCCTGCCAAAAACTTTCCCCCGCATGCCAGGTGCGTTTTTCTTCGGCTACCAGTTGGTAAATCGTGCCATCCTCATCAATTAGGTAGTGGGAGCTGACTTTATGAAGCGGGTCACATAGCCGTTGTAAAGAGGCAGCCGCGGAGGGCATGTCGGTGTAATGAATCACGGCGGTACTAATAACGGTGTTTAAAGGTCGGTCGTCAAAATTAGGCGAAGGATGGGGAATGATTGCTGTCATCACCAAGAACACGTTTCAATTCATCTTCTGTTGTTATACCCATGGATAGCTTGGTTTGTCCATCATGCCACAGCGTTGGTTGTTTTTTTGTGTGGCAGTATTTTTTGATCAGGCTGCGGTTGGCGCCGTTTGCAATGATTTGATCAATTTCATCATCAAAAGGTAAAATTTCGACCAAGGCGCTGCGACCTTTGTAACCGGTTTGATGGCAATCGTTACATCCTTGTGTTTGGCAACCCGCGCATATCTTGCGAACAAGGCGTTGGGAAACGGCGCAAAGAACATGGCCAGCCAGTAAAGATGGTTGTAAGCCTAAATCAACCAAACGGGCAGGGACACCATAGCAATCGTAGCTGTGAACGGTGGCAATGACCAGGTGACCAGTCATGGCTGAGCGTAAGGCCATTTTGGCTGTGGCTTCGTCACGAATTTCACCAATGAAAATAACGTCGGGATCTTGGCGCAGAATGGAACGGACGCCATCGGCAAAGCTTAGGATGCCGCCTTCTCTTATTTCGGTTTGGCGAATGCCGGGTAAATGATATTCGACGGGTTCTTCTAAGGTCATAATGTTGCGATTGCGCGAATCCATTTCGGCAAACAGGGCATAGAGGCTGGTGGTTTTTCCGGAACCTGTGGGACCACTGACGATGATCATACCTTGAGGAAGGCTGGATACTTTTTTTAAATAGTCAACGTGGGGTTGTGAAAATCCCAATTCAGACAGGCGCAGCAAGCTTTTGTCTTTATCAAGAAGACGCACAACGATGTTTTCGCCAAAGAGGGTGGGGTGAGTTGATAAACGAAAATCCACCTGATGGCCGGCCAGGCGGCGGTCGAAACGGCCACTTTGGGGGCGACGGGATTCAGCAATGTCAAGGCCAGCCATAATTTTCAGTCGTACGGACACACCCGACCAATCTTGTTTATGGAAGGTTTGTTCTGTTTGTAATAACCCATCAATACGATAGCGAAGGCGAATGAATTGATCCTCTGGCTGGAAATGAATGTCGGAGGCGCCGGCTTTTACGGCCTGGGTTAAGATTGTTTCCACCTTTGTAACGGTATCGTCGTGAGGTGACAAAGCCTGTGCTGGGTTAGCCTGATGGATGGTGGCTTGGATTTGTTGGGGATCAGCATGATAGAGCTGAAGGGTTGGATAAAATCCTAATAGGCGATGAAAAGACTCGCGGAGTTTATCGACCCATACGATATGTTCTGGGTCAGCCATGGCTATGGATAGGTTTTGATTTTTACTGTCGTAGGAAAAAGGGACGGCCTGATATTGTTGCAGCGTTTCCGAGGGCAAAAGCGACAACGCATCGCTATCGATGGGCGTTTGGGTTAAATCGATGTAAGGCAAACCTGTGCTTTGGCTGAGTGCTTGTTGAAGTTGGAGTGATTCTAGGAAGTTTAAATCGACCAGAATTTCTCCTAAAAATCGTGGACGACGTTTTTTCTCATCTTGGGCAACACGCAGTTGATCAGGTGTAATCAAACCCTGGTTTAAGAGGGTTTGTTTTAGGGTGAGAAAAGGGTGAGATAAAGGTTCCATGGCTTAGATTTTTATTCGGAACAACCCGCCATTAACCTATACTTTCGCTCTAGGTCTCCCTTCCTGGGATTGCTTTTCAACCACTCCGTCCATGAAATGCCGGACGAAAAGCCCTTAGGTTCTTTCAGAAAGATATAAGCTGTTGCAAGGAACAGCCCATAATCTTTTTGATAATGGTAGAGTCCGTCGTCTTTATCTTTACTTTGAAGGATCATGAGGGGATAGCCCCCAAAAAGGAGATGCCTTATGGAAATGGCCGACAACGGCACAACACTACCCCACTTGCCAGGCATGGAGTTTTTTAACATATCATATATCTCCATCGCTGCAGTAGTCCTGCCCTGACCTATGCGACAATGGAAGTGCAGCCAAGTATGGGACTTTAAAGTGCGGAAAAAATTTATTAATGGCTCAGCCCGATTTCCTTGGGCTATTGCGTTGTCTTTAATGGGTACCAAAGCGTACTCAAACCCTAGTTCTCTGACGACATCTCCTTCGAGCCTGAAATTCGTACCATTGATCAGTTTTTTCTGATTATCGATAAGCTGTTCAACAGATTCGCCTTTTACAGAATCTCTAGTGTGGACATATTCATGATCGCCTATTAAAAAATGGTTTTCTTCTCTTAAATCAACAATACATATGTTCGTACAATTATTTCTTTGATAAGTCTCACTGCCTTTAATCTGTTCGATGAGAAGTTTTAGCCCTGCTTTAGAAAACTGCCCACTTCCGGAAATGCAAAGATTTTCTAACCCAGCCACTAATGCGTGTCTATCTGCTTGTCTGGAGGGCAGAGAAGCTTCGTCTACTTTATCGGTCGTCACTTTATTTTCGTTAAGCTTCCAAGTGTCAGATAAATATTCCCTTGTGACCATGCGAAATATTACGGGGGTCTCTTTTTGGACAACAGCTTCCCATTGTTGGCCAGCTACGGTGTAAACCGGTCCAGTGGGGCCTGAAGATCCAGATGAAGCGTCTGCCGTTTGAATGTCAGTTAAACATAGTGTGTTCAGGGCCAGAATTATCCCTGCTGCTATAATTCTTTTATAGTCTCCTAATTGGTTAAAACCTTCGCCTTCAGGCGAAAGAGACTTCAGTCCTTGTTTGTATTCTTAAAATTTTAGTAGAGATGGATTTGCATTTGTGCGTCTCATCTGGTACCCTGAGCCGCAGTAAAGCGCG
>CAIVFQ010000100.1 GCA_903905285.1 uncultured Alphaproteobacteria bacterium | reverse complement strand
GAAGAGCTGTGTGAGGGAAAACCTCATGCACAGTTCTGTCGGGGGGATCATAGCGTGGAACTTTATTGAACAAGGAGAAACGCTATGGTCTCTACCAAACAAGGCTTAGGCGGGATTTTCAGTCTTTTCGAATTGAACTTCAGTCTTTATCGTCAGGTCTTATTGTGTAATGTATCTTTCTTATGAAAAAACAAACCATTAAAGAGATTTTTGGGCGGTTTCAACAGCAAACCCCCCATCCCGAAACAGAGCTGGTTTTTGCCAATTCTTATACGTTGCTAGTGGCTGTTGTTTTGTCAGCCCAGGCAACCGATAAGGGGGTTAATAAGGCAACGGCGGGCCTTTTTTCTTGCGTGAAGACGCCCCAGGAAATGATTGACTTAGGCTTGGACGGCTTGAAAGACCATATCAAAACAATTAATTTTTATAACACCAAAGCCAAAAATATATTGGAGTTATCAGAGATTTTGGTTCGCGCTTATAAAGGGAAAGTTCCGGGCGATCGTGAAGCGTTAGAAGCTTTGCCGGGGGTGGGCCGTAAGACAGCCAATGTGGTTTTGAATGTCGCTTTTGGTCAAGATACGATGGCGGTTGATACGCACATCTTTCGCGTTTCTAACCGAACAGGTTTGGCGCCTGGGAAAACGCCCCTTGATGTTGAATTGGGGTTGATCGACGTGATTCCCTTGCCTTTTCGTCAACACGCCCATCATTGGCTGATTTTGCATGGTCGATATACTTGCACAGCCCGTAAACCTAATTGCGCTGGCTGTTTGATCAATGATCTTTGCGAGTATCAAGATAAGACAACTTTGTGCTAGGATACCCTGCGTCTTTGGATGATTGTTAGGGAGTTCCCGTCATCGCGAGCGACCAGAGGGAGTGCGGCGATCCAGGCATCTTGTGGATTCCTGCCTTCGCAGGAATGACATAAGAAAGATAGCTGAAAGGCGTTTATCCATATGGGAACCACAAAACAAAAAGAATCAATTTATGTCTTTAAGTATTTCTGAATTAAGTCGACGATCGCTGGAAATTTTTCGTGAATTGGTTGATACCTATGTGGAAACGGGTGAACCGGTTGGGTCGCGGACTTTATCCAGACGTCTGCAAACGCCCTTGTCGCCTGCCACCATTCGCAACATTATGGCTGATTTGGAAGAGGCAGGCTTGTTGTATGCGCCTCACACCTCTGCTGGACGATTGCCAACGGACGAAGGATTGCGTTTATTTGTTCATGGCTTGCTAGAGGTCGGTGACCTTAGTGATCAAGATCGCCACTATTTGAATCAACTATCTGAAACCACGGGACAAAGTATTGATAAGGTTTTAGAAAGGGCAACGTCGCTGTTGTCGGGATTATCGAAATGCGCTGGCTTGGTAATGGCGCCTAAGACAGATGCCCCCTTGAAACATATAGAATTTGTTCATCTAAGCCCTGGTCGTGCTCTGGTTGTTCTTATATCCGAAGATGATGTGGTTGAAAATCGGTTGATTGATGTTCCTAAAGGCATTACGCCGTCAACTTTGATTGAGGCAACAAATTATTTAAGTACACGCTTGACCGGAAGAACGTTGGATCAAGCAAAAAATACCATTCATGAAGAATTGAATCATTACCAAGCGCATTTAAATGATTTAGCTGCCAAAGTCGTGGAGGCTGGTTTGGTGGTTTGGGCAGGGGGCGACCAGGGGGGGTCCTTAATCGTTAAGGGGCAATCGCATTTGTTGCAAGGGGTAACGGAAATGGCGGATCTGGAACAAATTCGTCAGCTGTTCCAAGTTTTAGAGACAAAGGAAACGCTGCATCAATTATTAGATGCCTCGATAAAGGCTGATGGCGTGCAAATCTTTATTGGTTCTGATAATAATTTATTTAAGTTATCAGGCTGTTCGTTGGTGGTGTCGCCTTATCATAACTCGCGTCATGAAATTCTGGGTGCTATCGGCATTATTGGGCCTGCGCGCATGAATTATGGTAAAATTATCCCCTTAGTGGATTACACGGCCAAAATGGTGGGGCGTTTAATGGGGGCGACTGTTTAAGACTGGTTATCTATAGCTCCTGTTTTACATCATGTTCAACAAATTTTAACGTAATTTTAGCTAATCTGTTCTACGCTTATGTATAAACATTTGTAGAAGGAATTTGATTGATGAAATTACTAAGTTTTACTGTTGTGTTGGCCATGGCTTCCTCTGTTATGGCGGGTGATGGGGTGCATCGGGTAGAAACCCAGGATATACAGGATAAGAGCCCTGTTTCCAAGGTCTATGCCCCTTGCCTATCTAATAATAAGGCATTTGATGATCTAGGAGGCGTTAAGGCATTTGATCTAGGAGGCGTCTTACAATATGATCCTTCAGTGAGAGTATTAAATCAGCTTGATCGAGATTATTTTTTTCCAACAGATACAGGAGCTGGAACGTTGGCTCTAGCCGGCGCGCTGTTATCTTGTGGAGTCCAGCCACAGCTAATTGCTCACACCTTGTACGCTGGTGCTGGAGGCCTAGATCCCAAAGTTTTTGAAGATCTGTGCAGACCCTCTTTCCAATCATTCAACGTTACGGTTGGGGCAACTGAACTTTATACGATTAAGAAAAAACCGTGGTGGAAACGCCTTCTGTGCTGTTGTTAAATTATTGAACCCCGCAGTTCATAATCATAAAAGATCGACGGGCAGGTCCTTTACCTGCCGAGTCGGTTTCTTCTTGCCTGCGCGCGGGCCGTGAAAATTCTCAGTTTGGCATTCCCATTGCGTAAAAAACCACACCGACTATAATGCGACGTAAGAAGGTATTATAAAGGTCTGTTCTAATGGATAATCAAAAATTTGGGCAAATAGAGGAAGAGATTCAACCAGAGGAACTTGTTGATCAGCTAGAAGATGATTTAACAATTCAGCTGGAGGAGATGAAAAATAATTGGCTGCGGTCGATGGCTGATTTAGAAAATCTGCGTCGTCGTGCTTCTCGTGAAAAGGAAGAGGCGCTTAAGTACGGGGCGGTTGCTTTTGCACGGGATATTGTCAGTACGGTTGATAACGTGCAACGGGCCTTGGAAAGTTGTCCATTAACAGATGATTTGCCATTGTCTGTTCAGGCCCTGATTAAAGGTATGGAAATGATTGCTAAAGAAGTTGGCAGTACTTTTGAGCGCCACGGCGTGAAAAAGATAGAGTCATTAGGTGAAAAGTTCGATCCCAATTTGCATCAGGCGATGTTTGAAATTGAAACGATGGACCAAGAACCAGGGACAGTGGTGCAAGTGTTGCAAGATGGGTATTTGATGTACGATCGACTGTTGCGGGCGGCGATGGTTGGAGTGGCAAAAGCCCCTAATTTATAAGGCTATAGAAAATCTTATTATATTATAAATTAAGAATGTCATTCCTGCGAAGGCAGGAATCCAGTTGTATTTCTGGACCCCCGCCTGCGCGGGGGTGACAATGTATGCGTTTGAAAATGTCTTAAGACATAGGGCTGTTCAAACTAAATATGACTAACGTGAGGAACAGTCTGATTCAGAGCCGCTGTCATGACCATCATGATGGGGGCGATGAGAACTCAAGGCAGCAATAAGTTGGGCAAGCATTCCTTTTGTTTCTCTTAGTTCTTGCTTCACTTCCTTCATATCTTTCGACATCTGCACCTGTTGATTGTTGAGCGCCAGCAATCCTTTAGTTAAAACGGTCACATGTTCGTGTGTGGCGAGCTTCCCAAATCCACCAACGATGGCTTCTAAACTGGCGGCCACTGTAAAGCGGGGGTCTTTGAATGTACCAACGGTTTCAACTAACTCTTCGTATTCATCGCCTTTGGCATGGGGTGATGATGGTCGTCTGTCATCATCTTCTAAGATTTCAACAACTCTGGCTGTTTGTTCTCTTATCTCTCTTAGTTCTTTGTGTATATGAAGGTTGCTGCGCGCTAGAAGCTCCGTTTTTTCTGAAGAGTCCTCTAGCAATTCGATGATCACTGCGCTTTCGCGGGATGGGCCGCTAGCTCCTGAAGAATGGCTTAAATGATCTAGAATCTCTTGCACGCCTTCATTAATGCCAACAAGGGCTTTCGGAAGGTATCTTTCTCCAGCATCACCCACACAAAGCTGCTGCAATAACCGCAGCATTCCGTTCCCCAGCTGAGCTTGGCCTTGTTCTAAACGTTCCTGACCTTCATGAATGAATTTTAAATACTTTTTGAAACCACAGGGGGTTGCAATGCTCATGGTGCGAATTTCTTCAAGAATGGTATGAAGCGTGCTGAACAGGGTGGTGTGGCAACCCGTTGGTGAGCCCATAAAGTTCGTCAAGATACCAATATTCGTGAGGATCTGGGTGATATTTGTATTGCCTGTTCCAACTTGAGTTGAAATTCCACCAATGGCATTTAATATCCGTGTATCACCATCGATGATTGTTTGATAAAGGATTACAGGTGCGGCGCCAATTAACCTTAGTATTGAAGTTATGTCTGTATTGCCTGTCCCCACTGAGGTGGCAATTCTGGCGATAGCGGCCAGAACGGCTGTTTCACTAGTAGTGACAGTAGTCCTGGTTAATACTGATTCTCTGGTTATTGCAGGGGTGATGAGAGCTATGTCACCCCGAACATTTCTTTCGCTAGTTGTGATGGCAGCGAGAATTCCGGCAATTTGAGTAAATAGGTCTGAACCGCTTGGTGCAACAGCGCCTATTCTTGTTAAAACTTCAGTCAAACTGGTGCTAGTCGCACCAGAAACTGAGGAGATTGAGCCATTGATGGCTGCCAATAAGGCGAAAATGTTCGTAGGGCCAGTTGTGGGTCGAGTCCCCATACTTTCAACCAAATGGTTGATAACACTAAAAACTGTGTTGGACGGGTTTCTAGGGATTATCATTAAATCATCGGGACTTCCAATTCTGCCTACAAAAGTACTTACTGTGGGTGTGTTGCTGCCAACCTGCCTTCTGATTTCTCTAAGATCATCGCGATCACTTGGCGTGAACGGGTCTCGAATGGTAACAGCAACAGTAACAGGGGCGCTGTTTGAGGCAGTGGCAGCTACTAATTGTTGAGGAGAAGAGATACTTCCCCCTTCGCCAGAGTGGCCTTTGGTGGACATTCCTAATAGTAACATTAGGTTGAGGGCGATTAGCGTTTTGCGTTTAAAAATCGATTTCATGAGCTTTGACCTTTTAAGGGAAACATTTAATATAATTTTATATAAAATTTCAAACAAGTATACTAAATTTTTTTTTTATTTATTAATACTTTATTAACCATTTTGTGGACTTAGGGGCGAATCCGAATGTTTCCTATCTTGATTTTTAGAGATGACAATGCTGATATCAGGGAATGACAGATGATGCCCCCAATCCCGATAACGGTTTTCCGAAACTTTCTGAGCGTTTAGTATCAGGCGTAAAGGTGATCTTAGGTGTTGTGAAAACCTTGTCGTCTTCGCCGGGTGTGTACCGCATGCTGGGCGAGCAAGATAATATTTTATATGTTGGTAAGGCTAAAAATCTTAAAAAAAGGGTAATCTCATATACGCTTGTGCATAAACTGCCCCATCGGTTGCAACGGATGGTGGCTGAAACGGTGCGGATGGAGGTGGTTACTACCCACACGGAAACCGAAGCATTGCTTTTAGAAAGCAACCTGATCAAGAAATTACAGCCGCGCTATAACATTTTACTAAAAGATGATAAGTCTTTTCCCTACATTCTGTTGACGGCCGATCATTCCTTCTCGCGGATTACGAAACATCGGGGTCCTAAAGTAAGTAAGGGGGATTATTATGGTCCTTTTGCCTCGGTCATGGCGGTTGATGAGGCCGTTTTAACCTTGCAACGCGTTTTTCAAATTCGTAATTGCCAAGACAGTTATTTTGCGAACAGAACACGACCCTGCTTACAGTATGATATTAAGCGGTGTGCGGCACCATGCGTTGGGAAAATCAGTGTTGATGATTATGCTGAATCGATCCGTCAGGCTAAAAATTTTCTTTTGGGGAAAGCTGATCAAGTTCAACAATATTTGGCTGAACAAATGAATGCAGCCAGCGCCATTATGGATTACGAGAAAGCAGCTGGTTATCGGGATCGTTTGCGTTTGTTAACGTCTATTCAAAGCCGTCAGCGTATTAACATCAGTGGTTTGTATGAGGCCGATGTCATTGGTTTGGCACAGGCTGGTGGTCAGACCTGTGTTCAAATCTTCTTTTTCCGTCATGGGCGTAATCTTGGTACGGAATCATTTTTCTTAAAACACACGGCCGAGGAAAATCTGGAGGACAGCTTGGCGGCTTTTCTAACCCAATTTTACCAAGAACGGGCGCCGGCGCCGCTTGTCTTGCTTAGTCATAAGGCCAGTGAATTGGGGCTTATTCGGACGGCTTTGAAAGAACATCATCATCAAACAACCGAATGGCAAATACCCAAGCAAGGGGTGAAAAAGGAAGTGGTTGATCACGCCTTAATGAATGCCCGCGGCAGCCTCGAGCGCAAGCAGATTGAATCAGCCTCGATGATGCGTATTTTTAAGGAACTGGTTGAGGTGTTTGAGCTGCCTGCTTTGCCGCAACGAATCGAAATTTATGATAACAGCCACCTTCAGGGGAAACAGGCTTATGGGGTGATGGTGGTGGCCACTTCTCAAGGGTTTGAAAAAAAGGCCTATCGTAAGTTTATGATCAAGGAAACGCTGGATATGCGCGATGACTATGGCATGATGCGGGAAGTTTTAAGGCGTCGGTTGACGCGCCAGGATGAAGAGTCTTGGCAACGACCGGATTTATTGCTCATTGATGGCGGGCAGGGTCAGCTGTCGGCGGTTGTTCAGGTCATGTCAGAACTAGGTGTCGATATTCCTGTGGTAGCGATTGCTAAAGGCCCCGATCGGGACGCTGGCAAAGAACGGTTTTTTATGCCGGGTCGTGATCCTTTTATGTTGGAAGGGAACAGCCCATTGCTTCATTTTCTGCAGCGTTTAAGGGATGAGGCGCACCGTTTTGCGATTGGAACCCATAGGGCCAAACGAACCAAGATTTTGGGGCAATCAAAGCTTGATGAAATAATCGGGATCGGTGCTGCCCGTAAAAAATTGTTGCTACAACACTTTGGTTCAGCACAGGGGGTGTCTACAGCTGGTCTTTCAGACTTGGAGGTTGTGAAAGGAATTAGCCGTTCGGTCGCCTTAAAAATTTACCAACATTTTCATGAGGGTTAAGTTCCTTCGATTTGTGAATAACGAGGGAAGACTTATATAAAAAAATCATTTAAGCTAAAATTAATTTAAAATTCACCCTTCATAGAGATGGCAGAGTTTTATAGGGAAACAGCAAACTGCGGGTTGTTTTTATGGTGGAATATTTTTGTTAAATTAATAAACAAGGAGCATAAAATGAAAAGTATCCAGGGCGTATCTATCTGGAAAATTTTAGGAAGTTTTTTAGTTTTAACCATGTGTCTATCAGAGGCACATTCAAGCGATGGAAGTCCCCTTGAACAAGAGAAGCCGAAGTCAGCTTTAGTCGCTAGTATTAGTCATGAAGAAAATCCGCCAGCGTCGGCACATTCAAGCGATGAAGCTGCCCTCCGGGAACAGATTCACTCGTTAATAGCTTCGGGTAGAATTGTTCTTGAAGCTGTTCGGTCAGACGAACACGTTCAAGAGGAAAAAACTGGGGATGAAAGCTTATTGAGACGAAGGAATGTAAGAGGTGCTCAGGCTGGTTCTGTTTTAGAGAAAGACGGACAAGACATGCCCGAAGGAGCGCCATTGCAACTACAGCGTCTAAAACCTGCTAGCTCTACTCGAGTTTTAAGATACTGGGTTCCTTTATTCTCTGTGCCATTTATGGGAGATGTGAAGAACTTTATTTCGGCCTGTTTGGGAGACCTTCCCCCTTGTCCAGATTGTTTTTTTCTCTCTCAAAGACTTGGATTGCTTCGTGATGCAGTTCTGTACCCACCTATAAGAATAGGTGGTGCATTTGTTCTAAGTTTTGAGGTTGCAGGTTTGTTAGGTGAACTTACTCATTCAACTATTCTTGCTGTTGAGCTTGATAAGAGGGGAAGTTACCCAGATTTTATGAAAGATATTATCTCTCAGGTGCAAGATAATCAAAAAAGCATCACTGATGCTCAGGCAAAAAAGCCTTCTTATTGGCAGAAAACTCTTCCTTTTTATAAGTTGTCATTGCCTTTGTTAAGTTTAGGTGCGTACGCAAGCTATGCGGGATGGCCCTTCATGTCGACGCTTATGAGTTTATCTGCTTTCCTATTCGCACAGTATCCCTGTCTGAAGTACTAAGAGAAAATTAGCTAATAAATTACCATACGGTCCTCTCTCTTCCTCCAAGAAGAGGGGAGAGGACGTACGGTTATGATGGTTTTAAATGTGTTTATTGGAGTCTTTCCACTTTGGCCCAACAAAATGTTCTTTCATAGGAGCCGTTGTTTTGACGCCAATCGAATCATAATTATCCTTTAACCAGGTGTCAGCGGCTTGGCGACCTTTTTCAAATAAATGGGTGAAAAATTCCCATTCTGTGTTCAATTTGCTAGACCAACCCAATTCTTGGAAGACAGCTTCATCTTCAATAAGGTGCATGTTCAAACGTTTGACTTTGCCTTTTTCAATAATGCCTTTGTCAATAAGATCAGTGATATAGGAAATGGCGCGCATTTCACGAACAACCGATGTATTGTTGGTGACCTCATTTAAACGATCCCCAATTTCGCGAGATGTGGTTGGCAGTTTGTTTCGTACCGTAGGGTTTAATTGAACCAAGATGATGTCAGGGGTTTCACAATCATAAATTAAAGGGAAAAAGACTGGGTTGCCAACAAAGCCACCATCCCAATAATATTCGCCATCAACCAAAACGGCATTGCGAATGGTTGGTAAACAGGCGGTTGCCATTAAACTTTCTAATTTTAGTTCTGGTGTGCTAAAAATTTTTAAGCGGCCCGTGAAGACGTGGGTTGCGCACAAATAAATTTTGCATTTGGAAGAAGTCCGCAACGCTTCAAAATCGAAACTTTTTTTGATAACGTCTTTTAATGGGTCAGTCCCCATAGGGTTCAGCTCGTACGGTGAAAACATACGGCTAAGATAGTCAAACATGATAAGCCCTGGTGAGCTGTGCATGGTAAACCTGTTCATCATTTTGTCTACAGGGCCCCGGTTATTCAGAGGGCTTTTTTTCCCAACCTCGTGAATGGCTTTCCAAAAATTCCTTAATTCCGTGCGGCCCCCTTGAGAGCCTCCACGCATTAAACCTTGGGCCAAAGCCACAGCATTCATGCCGCCAGCGCCTGTTCCTGTTACCCCTTCGATTTCCAAACGATCATCTTCTAATAGACGATCAAGAACCCCCCAGGTAAAGGCACCATGAGATCCGCCGCTTTGTAACGCCAAAGCTACTTTTTTTTGTGTGCCATTGTCTACTCAAACTAAGGATATATTTATAATCTTCCTATATTTTGAAGGGTAAGGGCTTAATATTTCATTAAGATGAAGAGTTCAAAAAAGCTTTTCAAAAGAAGCATTTTACTTTTTTTGCATGGTTTTGAAGCTATTATTCATGGGAGGGATGCTGTTGCTTTATGTGTGAATCAAAAAGATGAAAAGAAATGATTTTCAATTCGCCGCGCTGGCTAAATCTGTAATTTGGCATCGAAAGCCCGCCAAATTATCCCAACAGACCTTGGCTTTATTGGCAGGGGTTAGTCGAACAGCCGTGCAACGGTTAGAGGGGGGAGAAAAAAACGTGCAGCTAGAAATTTTGTTTAAAATTTTGAATACGTTAAATATAACCCTTTCCTTAGACAGCCGGTTGCTAGAAAATTCCATACCCTTAAAGGAGGATAACAATGAGGCAGGTTGAAGTTTGCGTGAGTGAGAAAGTGTTTAAAAAAACTCCCCGCTTGTAGGTCAGTATGCCTGGAAAAGACCTGGCCTTAATTCAATTCACAAAATCATTTTTTTCTTTTTAATAGGTTGCCTTGATAGTGTCACGCTATCTTGACAATTTTAATATAATCTTATTTACTTAGCGTAGTTGTAATATTTTAAGAGAAATTGTAATGAGTTGTGTAATCGTTCGTTCCCTAATGCTTTGTATTTTAGCAATATTCTGTTTCCATTTGTCACCTCAAGCCACAGCGACTGATGGCGAGCTTAAGTGTCGTGATGAGCGACGTTCTGGTTGTTCTTCGAGCATGGGAGCAGGGGTTTCTCTGCCGGGGAAGGGAGAGGCAACAGAGGATTGTCTTGTTCTTAGTCTAACAGGGGGCGGCGTTCGAAATATTACGCAAATATTGATGCTGTTGCATATTAAACCTGCTGCGTAAGTCGAGATAGTTTGTTGCAAGAGAGTGACATGATCCCCATTTCCCCATTTTTGTTTAGGCTATAGCGAATCCATTTTTGAGATTGACGATTCCAGCGATGATTTTGAATTTTACGTTATATCGTTTTCGTTTATTGCGATAACGATCCGCAAGGATTTTAAAAGTTTTGATATCTCCGAATATGTTT
>CAIVFQ010000099.1 GCA_903905285.1 uncultured Alphaproteobacteria bacterium | reverse complement strand
TGCTTCTCTTTTGCTCCCACCTCGGGAAACAAAAGACATAACCTTTTTCCGTAGGTCTAACGTATATGCTCTTGCCATATCCACCTGACTATCACACAATCTGAAACTTGTCTATTAACCTAATAGAAAAATACTATAGTTCTTCCTTATTATAGGAAAACTGAGGCCAATTTTTTTGCTGCCAATTCCACATATGAGGTATATCGAGAAGGTATATAACTCATAATATAGCCTAAAATGAGCTATATTGAAAGATTTTATCGCTCATTCCGTTTAGCTACACACGCAAACGGCGGACTTTAACATAAAAGGCGCCTTAAGGATTTGTTAGGGAAATTAAGCTAGACTTGAATGATGAGGAGAGTTTTTTAAAAACGCCTATACCAGTTGGGGGGCCACCCCCGCCCAATCCACCCTTTAAAAATAGCACATAGAACTTAATACTAAGTTAACACCCCAAACAAAGGTCTCTCTGCAGCCTCCTCTGTAAAATCACTACGCGAACCCACCACACAGACCATTCAGCCTTTTGACAGAAACAGAGTCCTTTTTATTCAAATTTTAACAAAATAAAACCATTTTATTTCATATTTACAGAAGAAAAATCCTTGAAAAATTATATATCTAACGTTATATATATTTTGTAATAAGAAATTCTCATCTTACAATAAAGAAAAAAATGACATACAAAACAAGTTTAATTGCCAGCCTGCTTATTTCATTCACACCGGCTTTTGGGGAAATTTCTGTTTTCACTTTTACCGATCGAGAGGAAGACCGTGAAACTGTTTTGATATCTCAAAAAAACGAAGCCCCTTTAATAGCCCGCTGCGCTACAGCCGCCTCGGCCTCCTACAATACAACGGAGAAAGTGGCTCTTTACTCAGCACCTACCCGCACGCAAGTAGACCATGATGATCGTAAAATATTGGCGCAAACCCACAATATCACCACCTTTTCTGCAACAATTCCAGGATACGGAGACGTACCAGCAGGATTAGTTGCTTGCCAACGAGATCCTCTGTCTGGAAAGCACAGAATTGTTTTATCATTTCATGGTACAGAATGTCGCGCAGATCTCTTGACCGACGTTTGGGCTAGAAAAGTAAGTGGACAAGAAATAAATATCGAAGGTTACGTTCATGGGGGCTTTTACACCCGTTACATGCAAAGCCGAGAAGCCATGCTAGCGACCCTTCAGAATCTTTTACAGAATCATCATGGCATTCATGCTGATAACTTTGATCTCGAAGTTACAGGCCACAGTATGGGTGGCGCTCTTGCGACTATTGCTGCTGCTGACATTAAGAAGGTTTTCGAAGATAGAGTTTCCGAGCTCAAACTGGTTACCTTTAATTCACCCCGGGTTGTTGATAGCAGAGGCGCACAAGATATTGAAGGAAAGCTTGATGGAAACGCATTTAGAATCTGGCGCAAAAAAGACCCTATTTCAATGGTCTCATTTGGCACCACTATAGTAGGGTGGTTCACAGGGTTTAAACATGTGGGCGTGTCGGTCCCTCTTGAGGCTGTGGTAGATGCTTATTCTTTAAGCAATCATTCTTTAAATGCGATGAAAAGAGATGCCTCTTCCGAGCATGCTGTACCTATTGTTGAACATGTTGGATTTTGGGATTCCCTAAGAAACAAAGCAACAGCTGCCAAGCAGTTTGCTGCGAATCTTGTCAGAAAATTTTGGTAAGAACTGGGCATTTTTATTCGGGGCTGTAAAAGCGTAGAATCAAATGGCTACACACGCAAACGGCGGACTTTAACATAAAAGGCGCCGGCCCCGCCATGCTGGGGCTTTGATTCAGAAAAACCCGTTACCAGATGCGTATTTTGATGAAACCATTCTTGCACAAATTTCTTTAACGTCCCTCGCCCCTCAGCACTGTGCAAACCCTTGCCACTGATAATTAAAACCCACCGCCGATTTACCTGCTGACTTGTTGTCATGAATCGGTTTAAGGCAACCTCCGCCTGGTCAAGTTTATAGCCATGAAGATCTAGCCGGGCGTCAATGATAATATTTTTAAGGTGGCGTGATTCTAGAGGGCTTAGTTCGTACTTTACCTGGCGTGGCTTCATTTCAGGTTTGGTCTGAATAACAACGGGGATCTGTTTTTTTAATGGGGGTAAAGGTAAAGGAGAAGGCAGAACAACAAACTCTTCCTTAGACTTTTTCAGACGGTCAATCCCCTCGCTAAATAATCTCCATAATGCTTTGTCTTCAGGGGTTAACGGGTCTTTCATTTTGTTTCCTTAAGCAGGCAACAAACGAAAGCATCTGCCTTTAACATTCATAACGCCAGCGCATTGCTCAGCGTGCTCACCAAAGCCCCAAAAATAATCACCCCGAAAGGCGCCTTTAATGGCGCCACCTGTATCTTGGGCAATCATCATCCGTTGTAAATTCGTATCTTTTTGTAAAGGGTGTGGGACATCAACCCATAGCAAGCTTCCCAAATCTATATGGTCTTGATCAACAGCCAGACTGCGCCCCGCCGTTAACGGCACCCCTTGGGTTCCAATCGGGCCATCTTCACCCGGCAAAAGTTTAAAGAAAACATAAGATTGATTATCCGACATCACGTCTTCTGCCGCCTCAAAATGATCTTTCAGCCATTGGGAAATTGATTGAAGGCTGACGTTCCCAGCCGACAAAGCACCCCGGGCAATCAAGGTTTTCCCGATGGGAGTATAGGCATGGCTGTTTGTTCCCGCATACCCCAACCTTAAGACGTTTCCATCCTCTAACTGAACCCGGCCAGACCCTTGAATTTGCAAAAAGAAAGCCGCGATTGCATCATCAACCCAAACCAATTCCAACCCCCTGCCCGCCAGCGCGCCGTTGACAATGGCTGCACGGGGAACCTTAAAGTCACCATTGTTTGGTAACGCATACAAAGGGGTTTGATAAACGCCCCCTTGCTGCAATGACCCCCGCAATAAAGGTTCGTAATAGCCCGTAAAATGCATTTGAGTATCGCAGCTGTTTTGATAAGGCTTTAAATAGCGTTGAATCAACTGACGCCAGTTTTCTTGGTTCCCTTGATTGGGGACTAAGGTTTGAACCGCGTGGTAAAAAGGGTGCCATTGTTTCAAGTTTTCGTTGCAAAGAACGGCCGGGGCAGAATGAAACAAAGCCGGCCCAATTGATAACAACGTATCATCATGCCAACCTGGCAAATCGTTAAAGGATATCAGCACTGGTACGAACCAATAACCAAGTGGGGCTTTTGGCTTTTAAGGGTTTTTCAAACGTCCACAGGTCAGTCACTGGAATTCTTAACCGGGATGGATTATCAATATTTTCGCCGGCTTCGTTAAACGTTGCAATCATCTGCTCGCTTTTAAAACGCACCGTTAGTTGGGCTTTTTTATCAACAATTTCTATCGACATTAATTCTGCCTGAACGGAATCAATTTCAGCCTCTTGCCTTAGGCCTTTTTGTTGGCGGTCAAGGATGGCTGCATGAAACTGTTCATAAACTGTTTCTTCCAACAATTGTTTTAAGAGTTTGTCGTTGCCTTCGCTGTAGGCCTTAATAATCAGGACAAAGGCATTTTCAGACCCGCGAATAAAAGATATGTCATCAAAACCAGACATCGATTTTTTTAGCTGCCTAATCTGGCCATCGATCACAGAGTCTGATTCCTCTATCGCCGTATTTTTTGCAGCTTGTTTAAGCATAACAACAACATTGTCCTTTTCAACGCCTTCAAAATGTTCTTGCCGGGAAAGATTCAAAGGCTTTTCATTGCCTGTTCGCACGCCCAAAACGCTCCATAATCGAAAGAACAAATACCCTGCCAGCACTGCAAAAATAATAATTTCCATAAATCACGCCTTATAAACCCATTCCTTCATCATACCGTTAATTCAGCATTTGATAAATAGGTTGTGTTGTTAAGAAAAATCTGAAACTCAATAAAAATCGTTAATAAAAAATTAAGCATTAAATAGGTATACTTGTACAAATATGCATATATAGGATTATCACGATTATGCTATCTATTCATTCATTATTGATAATTACTATATCTGGTTTTCACGCTGTCCTTGCCGGAGATGACGTCAGCAGCGACTTTGACATGCAATTGAGGATCTTATCCGCACGGCTTAACGAGTCAAAAATCACCAAAGCCACCCGTATTATCCATAACATCCCTAAGGTTGAACAACCGCATTTTGTTGAACAAATTTTAAAACTTAGCCAAAAATCCCCAGAAGGCTCAATGGGTCTAGAAGCCTTGGATATTCTTTCTAAAATTCATGCTTCTGAAAGGGAAGACGCCGTGAACCAATATTTGCGGCTTATGAACGCAGATGCGACAGCTTCCAGGCCCTTTGCAAAATCCTTTCAAATTATTAGCAGAATACCGACTGATCATCGATCCCTTTTTGTTGACCAGGTGTTCAGGCTTATTCGGCCGACAATGACCCTTGCTCAACAGGTTGGAATTATATCTGCTCTCAATGAAGTTCGCCCAACCGAACATGACGCGTTCATTGTTCAAACTTTGCGGCTTATTACCCCTGATGACACCAATCATGAAAATGTTTTGAAGGTTGCTCAGGCCTTGTCACGCCTTAATGCAGACGTTCGATCTCAGTTTGTTGATTTCGTTTTTCATAATGGCGTCATAAGCATCGACCGGATATTAGAACTTATTCAAACCTCCATTGAAGACTGGGTAGACACCCTGCAAGGATTTAGAAACATTCTTGAGGACATGCAGGACAACCATGGTAATCGGCATATTTTGGGTTTGCATAATCAAACAGTTCATGATGCTGCTTATGAAGGCTCCCTTACTGAATCTATAACGAAATTATCCAGTCGTTATTCAACTGCTGTTGCAGACTTAGAAGCGACACTGAATCTCTACTTAAACAAAATTGACGACCTGCTGTCCAAAAAATTGATGTCAGAAACAGAGGCGCAGATTGTCCGCCATTTCTTTAGCGCTGGCATGGAAAGATTGACTTCGAATCGTTACAGGGTCACCCAATACTTGCACCTTGCTTGGCAGGCTTTAACAGATAAAGCAATTGCTAAAGACCTTGGCCTTGAAGCGGATTTTAACGATAAAGATATTGATGATCGTATCTCTGGCTGGTTAAAGGCTGGCCCTATGGACGCTCAATTAGCCTATTTTAGATAGCTTGGGTGGTCAGTACAAAACCAAGAAAGCATTGCTAGAGGCCATCCCCACAAACCCCGATCTGGTGACACGGGGACAATCGTGCATTGGCGGCAGTTATAATCGCCTGATTGACGGTTTGAATCATATTCACCCTGATGTCGTTTTGGCCTTGGGCGAAGGAAATAAAAAGAATATTGAATTGATGGCAAGGATCCACTTCTTAAGAAGCCAGGCGGTGAAATTCCTTTCCGAGAAGCATGAAGAAGACGCCGACCTATTTGACGACATAGAAGACCTTACTCAAAAAACACGCCAGCACTTAAGTGGTTGTTTTGAGGCTGAAGTCGAAGCAAATTACCCTGATTTGTCACCTGAGACAATTACGAAAGAGCTGGGACAATATTTCGAAGCCTACTTTGAGGAAGATACCAGTAAAGCAACCCCCATTCGGCCTGTGCAGGATTATATCCATGACTGGGAAGAAGGCTTATTGAAAGACTTACAAACCTGGATAGAGGCAAACCCAACACCAACCTTTGAGATGACCCTTAAAGGGTCTTGAAGAGCAAACAAACAGCCTTGTCAACGGCAAGCTAGCGGCCCTTGGTCAGCCTATTTCAGATAACCTTAAAGCTGACATGATCGATCAGGCAAATCATGTGGCAAGAATGAAGGCATCCCGTCACCGTGCGCATGTATTCCAGACCATTGCCCTTGGTGTTCTTGACCAAGTCCCAACAGGGCCCACCACTGGTCATGTTAAAGCTATCCTCGTTGATCTTGTCATTAAAGAGCTGGCTAAAACACAGCCCAACCCAGAAACTTATCATGCAGAAATTAATTCCTCTGTTCTTAGCGATGAAAATGTTAATGCCATCCTTAATGATAAAGTTGTGTAAATTTTCATCGTTGATTCCCAGAAAATAACCCCCCATATTAATCAAAACTTCATACTCACCAAGTAACATAATAGTTATTATAATATAATTATTGGTGGTTACGGTGTTTAATGTTAAAAAATCTAAAATAACGCTCTTTTTTATTGCGTTCCTAATGTCTTACTCTACTTCTCAGGCGTCGTGCGACTACTTAAAGCTTGATTGCTTATTTAGTTCAGAAAAGCAAAAGGCCAGACCTGCAAGAACTTTGCGTGCCAAAGAAGATGTTGAGACGATTCGCATCTTATCAGTTGATGGCGGCGCCATAAGGGGAATGTGCCCTGCAACCATATTGGCCGCTATAGAAGAACGGGCAGAGCAGCCAATTTCCGAAATGTTCCATGTTATTGGCGGCACATCGGTGGGCTGCGTTTTAACCTCATGCTTAAGCATGCCTGCCAACTCTGACCAATGCGTTGATTTATGGACACCAAAATACACAGCCAGAGATCTTGTAAACCTGCTCTATGCTGAAGCAACAAATATTCTGCGCAAACGTTGGATTCCGTTTGGATCCCTTTATGATGTCAATTCGTTAGAGGATGTCGCTGACAGGTACCTTGGTAACACAACTTTTGATAAATCGATCGTACCAACCGTTGGCGTAACATTCGATTTAATAGGGGCCAAGAACAGGGCGTTTTGCAGCTGGGATAAAGACGAGGTCTTTTTAAGAAAAGATATTGTGTTAGCCAGTTCAGCGGCCCCTATACTTTACTATCCACGTTGCATTTCACCTGTTAATTTCAACACCCCCTTCAGAAGCTCCTATTTCCTTACGGATGGTGGAATAGGCGCAGGCAACCCAACAGCCATTATCATTGGCCAAGCCAGAAAAATTTATCCGAATGCAACACGATTTGAAGTCGTTTTCTTGGGCGTAGGTGTTGCAAGAGACCCGTTATACTATGAAATGATGAGAAAGCCTTTGATGTCGTTAGTTAATATTGGCTCACGCTTTATTGATTTAGGCATTAATCTGCAGTCTTCAATTCCTGAGGAATATGTACAAGAATTAGTTGTTGGTCAATATACCCGCATCAATCCTGTCATTCCTGTCGCGAATACATCAATTACCGACACAAGTCAGGAAAACCTGAAAGCATTAGAGAAAGCCAGTCTAGATTACTTAGACGAGAATGCCGATCAATTTAAAAAGCTTATCAAGCGGTTAAAAAAACCGAAGGAATAAAAATGGGTATCGGTCATCGCTTTCCTTCGCGATGACCCCCTTGAACAGTTAATTCCCAGAAAATAATCACCGCCATTAATCAAATCTTAATACTAATCAATTAATTCTAATAGTTATTGTAATATAATTATTGGTGGTCACGTTGCTTAATATTAAAAAATCAAAGATAGCGCTATTTCTTGTTGCGTTCCTAATGTCCTACTCTACTTCTCAGGCGTCGCATGCCTATTTAAAATTTGATGGTTTGTGCGGTTCTGAAAGGGAAAAGGCCAGGCCTAAAAAACCCTTATGCTGCAGAGAAGATGTTAAAACGATTCGCATCTTATCAGTTGATGGCGGCGCCATAAGGGGAATGTGCCCTGCAACCATATTGGCCGCTATGGAAGAACAGGCAGGCCAACCAATTTCCGAAATGTTCCATGTTATTGGCGGCACATCAGTGGGCTGCATTTTAACCTCCTCCTTAAGTATGCCTGATGCTCCCGACCAACCAATGCATTTATGGAAACCAAAATACGCAGCCAGAGACCTTGTGAACCTGCTCTATGCTGAAGCAACAAATATTCTGCGCAGACGGTGGATTCCGTTCCCATCATTCTATGACGTCGGCTCGTTAGAGGATGTAGCCGACCGTTACGCTGGCGATACGACTTTTGATAAATCGATCATTCCAACCGTTGGCGTAGCATTCGATTTAATAGAGGCAAAAAACAAAGCGTTTTGCAGCTGGGATAAAGACGAGGTCTTTTTAAGAAAAGATATTCTGTTAGCCAGCGCAGCGGTTCCTATTATTTTTTATCCACGCGTCATCTCACCTTTTAGTTCCAAAACCCCCACAAGAAACTCCTATTTTCTTGCGGACGGTCAAATAGGAGCAGGCAACCCAACAGCCATTATCATTGGCCAAGCCAGAAAAATTTATCCAAAGGCAACACGATTTGAAGTCGTTTCTTTAGGTGTCGGCGTCGTAAAAGAATCATTATTCTCTGGGTTGATGAACCCCTTAAAAACGTTAATGAATCTTGTCACACGCGTTATTGACGTTGGCGTCAACTTGCAGTCTTCAATTCCTGAGGAATATGTAGAAGAATTAATCGTGGGTCACTATACCCGCATTAATCCTGTCGTCCGTGCCAATGCATCATTCACCGACACAAGCAAGGAAAACCTGCAAGCATTAGAAAAGGCCAGCCTAGACTATTTAGAACAAAATGCAGATCAATTTGAAGAGCTCATTAAGCGGTTAAAAAAACCGAAGGATTAAAGGAGTATACCCCCTAATTCCGCTTGCTGTTTAACGTATTGTAGTGTGTCATAATAGGATAGCGCCCATGGTAAAATGAAAGTTCAATGTCAACAACATTGCGACCCACAATTGATTTCCCTTCCTTGTTTTCTCCTTTACAAGGGGGGGGTGTCACTGGCCCATACTTGCGGTATGACCCTGTTTATGATCAGATCCGTGAAGCCAGACGCGAAGAAGATAACAGCCTTTCCCAAGGGATATGGGAAACAGAATTCAAACGGGCTGATTGGCCGTTGGTTGAAAAGCTGTGCGCTGAGGCGTTATCGACCCGTTCAAAAGATTTACAAATTGCTGGATGGCTGGCCGAAGCCTGGATCGTTCTTGACCAGTTAAAAGGGGCCGCCCAAGGCATAACTTTAATTACGAATCTTTGTGCGAATTATTGGGAAACACTCCATCCCGCCCTAGAAGACAATGATCCTGAATCTGTTGAACAGCGTCTAAGCCTGTTTGAATGGATAGACGAACAATTTGCCAATCGCCTTTTGTTTGCCCCTTTAACGTATTGTGAAACAGATTCCACGTTGTCCTCTTTCTCTTTGGCAGATTGGCTGTCGGCCACCAATTTAGAGGTAATCGCTAAAAGAACTCCAGAAGGGAAAACCCTTGTCACCCAAGCGGAAAATCAGGGAAAACTCACGTTAACCCGTTTTCGAAAAGCCCTAGACATGACAGCTTCTCCCTATTTAGAAACGTTATTAAATCAGGCTTCTCAGCTGCAGAATTGTTTAGATACCCTATATCATCAATTACAAACAATTATGGGCAATCAAGCCCCCAGCTTTAATAAATTTAAAAATACCCTTGAAGATATTATCCGCATTATAAAAGGCAGCCTTCAACAAAAACAGCAGCAGCCCCCTAAAGAACAAACGCCCTTACCACCGACTTCCTCTGAAGACATTTTTCCACAGGAAACCACAGACCCCATTCCACCTCAGAACCCTGACGTTGTCACCATTTCCGAACGACAAGATGCCTATCGAGCCTTAAAAGATATCAGCGGTTTTTTAAAATCATTAGATGCACATAGCCCAACGCCCTATTTGCTTGAGCTTATCGTGTCATGGGAAAATAAAACCTTGGTCGAGATCCTGTCAGACATTAGCAAGGGAAATCAGGAAGGACATGTTTTGTTAAGATTGTTAGCTAATGCTATTAAAACGTGATATAAATCAGCAAATTTAGTTCGTTCGAGAAATAATCGGTGCGTGTTTTTCTTTTTTTATGGATAGCCTTGTTAACCATGGCGCAGGCAACGGAGGGCAATAAACCTCTTGAAAGCCCTGCTCTTGTCAATCAGCAGGCCTTAGAAGATTTAAAAAAACAAATAGAATCGCTTCATCTTCTGTTAGATCAAACGAAAAGAACACCTGTCAAAAATAATGATGTTCTGCAAAAAAGATTCCGTGAAGCTTTGAAAAAAGCTAATGAAGAACTGAAAGAAATAGATAAGGCCGTGAAAACTTATGATCAAGGACAAACCGATCAAGCCTTAGATATGCCCTGGAAGAAATTCGAACAAAACATGTTTTCGCGAATTGCTAGTTTTCAAGATTATATGCAAGAACTGCAAAAAATATATGTTGAAAGTAAAGAAGATACTACAAATTTTAGACCAGTAACCACGGGGAAAGAGAGCACGCGTGCAAATCCTGTGAAGCGCGCGCGTCGCAAGAAATCTGAATGTGATCAACCACCGTCGTTACACCTTCCCTCTAACAAGGGCGGAGTCCGCTATCACATAACAACTGAATCCACTAAAAACCCTGACGAAGAACCCTTTTTAAAATAATTATATGACAATCCTGTTAATTCTGACCATTGTCCTTTTGTTAATGGCTTCGGCCTTTTTCTCTGCTTCCGAGACTGCTGTTACGTCTGCATCTCGGGCCAAACTCCATCAACTCGCCAAAGACGGAGATGGACGCGCCAATATTATCCGCAGGCTTCAAGAAAAAATGGGCGCAGTTATCAGCGTTGTTTTAACCTGTAATACCATGCTTAACACCCTAGCAGCCTTTATCGCTGCCGGATTGTTTGATAACGTGGGGGGATGGGTTGGAAAGCTGCTTGCCTCCTTCATTATGGGTGCCCTTATCCTTATTTATGCCGAAGTTATGCCCAAGATGGTTGCCTTGCATGCTCCAGAACGCTTCATGCTGCGCGTATCTAAACCTTTAAATTTTATTTTCAATCTTTCCCGCCCTTTGAATACCGTGATTACATACATAGCACGGGGAACTTTAAGCCTTTTCGGGATTAAAACCAGCGGCCAAACGTCTCTTTATGCCTCGCTGGAAGAACTGCGCGGCGTCATTGATATGCACCAAGGCCCCGGACAAGACGTCCCCCAAGAAAGAGCCATGCTAAAAAGCATTTTGGATTTAGGATCCGTTCATATTGGTGAAATCATGATCCACCGCAAAAATGTCACCATGATAAATGCCGACAACCCCACCAGCATGATTTTAGACCAAGTTTTATCATGCCCCTTTACCCGTCTGCCCATTTATAAGGGCGACCCTGACAACATTATCGGCATGCTGAATACCAAGGCCGTTTTACGCGCCTTACGTCAACACTCTGGCAACCTAGATGATTTGGATATTCAATCCATCTCCACCAAACCTTGGTTCGTCCCAGAAAGCAATGACCTGTTAGAACAACTGCAGGCTTTTAGGGTCCGACGCGAACACTTTGCCTTGGTGGTAGATGAATTTGGTGTTTTGTTAGGTATCGTCACCCTTGAAGACATTCTGGAAGAAATTGTGGGTGAAATTGATGACGAGCATGACATCAAAGTGCGCGGCGTTCGCCCGCAACCTGATGGATCGTATATTATTGATGGCAGCGTAACCATTCGTGACCTGAATCGCCAGCTGGAATGGGACCTTCCCGACGAACCGGCAGCCACCATTGCTGGTTTATTATTGCATCATGTGCGCCTGATTCCGGAAGTAGATCAGGTCTTTATTTTTCATAATTTCCGCTTTCAGGTTTTGCGACGCCAACGCAATCAAGTTACCTTAATTCGTGTAACCCCCACCACACCTGTACAGCCCAATCAAAAGCCGATTCATTAAGATAACCAAGTTCACAGAAATGGATTAAGACCCTTTCTTCGCTTTAGCTATGCGTAGGGGCATTCAAAATGAGTACATTCCCCTACTAAAATTTACATTGCAAATTAACACAAGGTTAATTACATTTCATTTACAATAAACAGACATTATCTACTCTTGGTGCGCATCAAATGAAGAAAACATTATACATTTTACTTCTGTTGATTTCCTTTATATCATCTAGCGTGGCCACCGATTTTACTGAGGTAGAAAGATTACTAGAACGGTACCTACCTGCAAAAGGTGGCATAGCACCAGCGGTTCTGGTTGTTAATGAATTGATTCACCGATTAGAACAGGAAAAAGATGCCGATCAAGCCTTGCAGCGGATTCATGTTTTAAGGCGTGTGATTGCTGAAGGCAAAGGGGTGGGTGGAATTCGCACCCGTGAGACCCATGGCGATAACTGTTATGCGAATCCTGATGAAGAAAAAAATTAAAGTAACTACCCAGGTTGGGAAAGAAAAAAGTGTTTAAAGTTTTGTTCAAATCATTCATAAGTTTTGTATGGATAAAAAAGATAAAGAGATAGAAGCCCTCAAAGAAGAGATAGTCGTACTCAAGGCAGTTATTGTGGCTTT